>NZ_JAPZSK010000007.1 GCF_027531815.1 Gemmatimonas sp.
TCTCCGGCGCCACGCCCCACACCCAAACATCCACCCCCAACACCCCCACACACACCCACACCACCACCACCACACCCCACCCCAACCCCACCAACAACCCAACCACCAACCAAACCAAACCCACAACCGCCACCCCAACCCCACGTACACCGTTCACATCCCCCCGCCATTCTTGTATGGGGGGTGGGGGGGGGCGCCTGGCGCCCCCCCCCACGACCGGCTAGGCGCTCACCGCCGCCCGGTCGTATGGGATGCCCCGCTCCATGGCTTCCCACACATAGCCCATTACGTCAATGGAGCCAAGCAGGAAACGGGCACGTCCGGCACTGGCCGTTGGACTCTCCACCTCGAGGACGCTGATCGGCGATCCCGCCAGCCGCCCAAAGAACCCGGCGAACAGCCCGGTGGTGACCAGGCACCCGCCGGCGCTCTCCGGCGCCTCGCCCCAGTCGGATACATCGAGCGCCATGACGGCCTCACTCAGCGTCTGCAGCTCCACCAGACCCCAGCCGATGCCGTGGAAGTAGGCCTCCAGGAGCCATGGGAACCGCTCATCGGCCAGCCGGTCGGGGTGTGACTCCCCCTGCTCGGCCAGCCAGGTGGCAAAGTGATCGTAGAGCGCCTTGCCGGCGGCATACCCGGCATCACGAATGGCGTCGACCGGAAGCACCGTCCCGTCGCCGTACGCGGCCAGGGCGGAGTGGCGCAGGCCGGCGAAAAACTCCACCGGTAGCGAAACGGTGCGGGGCTGGAAGCTGGAGACTGGGCTCATGTTCCCGTGACGCTCGCTGACTCGGTTCGTCACGTCAAGTCGTCCGCGGTGTGACGGTCCGTGCTGGCGGCGGACGTGCGCCGCCGCAGCTCGGCCTCGTCGATGACCTCGACCCCCAGCTCGCGCGCCTTGTCGAGCTTGCTCCCGGCCTCGTCCCCCGCCACCACGAAGGTGGTCTTCCTGGAGACGCTGCTCGTGACGCGCCCCCCGGCGTTTTCCACCAGCGCCGTTGCCTCCCCCCGCGACAGCGAGGGCAGGGTGCCGGTCAGCACGACCGTGGCCCCGGTGAGCGGCCCATCGGCCTGGATGGCGTTGGGTTCGTTCAGGCGCAGGCCGTGCGCGCGGAGCGTGTCCAGCAGCAGCTGCACGGCGGGGTCGGCGAAGTAGGACGCTACGCTCGCCGCAATGATGGTTCCCACCCCGCGCACCTCGCCCAACTGCGCCGCCGACGCTGCCATCATGGCGTCGAGGGTGCCGTACTGCCGTGCCAGCAGCTGTGCCGCCTGCGCCCCGACATGCCGGATCCCCAGTCCGAAGAGCAACCGCGACAGCGGCTGCTGCTTGGCCGCGGCAATGGCGGCCACCAGGTTCTCGGCGCTTTTGCGACCGAACCGCTCGAGCCCCACCAGCTGCTCGACCGTGACCTCGAAAAGGTCGGCGACATTGTGCACGTACCCGGCAGCCAGCAGCTGCTGAATGCGCGCATACGAGAGGCCGTCGATGTCCATCGCGTCCTTGGAGGCGAAGTGCACGAGCCCTTCGAGCTGGCGCCCGGGGCAGGCGACGTTGGTGCAGTAGCTGGCCACATCCTCGCCGTCGCGCACGACGGGGGCACGGCACTTGGGGCACACGGTGGGGATCTGCCAGGGACGCTCGGTCCCGTCGCGTCGTTCGGGTACCGGCCCGAGCACGTACGGAATCACATCGCCCGCCCGCACCACCTGCACCCAGTCGCCCTCGCGGAGATCCTTGGCCGCGATCTGGTCGGCGTTGTGGAGCGACGCGAAGGTCACCGTGGCGCCGCCCACTTCCACCGGCTCGAGCACGGCAAAGGGGGTGAGCACGCCTGTGCGCCCCACATTCACGTCGATGCGCGTCAGGCGAGTGACCGCCATGTCCGGCGCGAACTTGCGCGCCACCGCCCAGCGCGGCGTGCGATCGTTGCGCACGCCGAGTTCGTCCTGCAGCGCCACGTCGTTCACTTTCACCACGCCGCCATCGATCGCGAAGCCCAGCGCCGCGCGCGTTTCGTGTTCCACCGTATCCGCCCAGGTGGCTACGTCGGCGATTGTGCGGCAGCGGGCGCGGTGGGGCGCCACCGGTACACCCCACGCCTCCAGTGTCTCCAGCAGCTCCCACTGGCTGCCGGCGGGGACGCTCCCGTCGGGCAGCACGGCGGCATACCCGAAGAAGCGCAGCGGGCGTTGAGCGGTAATGGCGGGGTCGAGCTGCCGCATGGAGCCGGCCGCTGCGTTGCGTGGGTTCACGTACACCGGCTCGCCGGCAGCAACGCGCGCCTCGTTCATGCGTTCGAAGCCGGCAAACGGCAAATACACCTCGCCGCGGATTTCCATGAGCGGCGGGTGTCCGCTGCCCATGAGCCGCAACGGCACGCCGCGAATGGTGCGCACGTTGAGCGTCACATCCTCCCCCTCGGTGCCATCGCCGCGCGTGGCGGCGGTCACGAGGAGGCCATCGCGGTAGGTCAGCGCCACCGCGGCGCCGTCGATCTTGAGTTCGACGGTGTAGCCGCTCTCGTGCACGGCGGCTCCCACCACCCGTTCGATGGACTGTTCCCACGCCTGCAGCTCGGTCTGATCGAACGCGTTGTCGAGCGACATCATGCGCACGAGATGCCGGTGCGACTGGAATGCCGACTGAATGGGCGCACCGACCCGTTGTGTGGGGGAGTCCTCGGTGCGCAGGGCCGGGTACGCGTTCTCTATGGCCTGCAGCTCACGGAAGAGCTGGTCGTACTCCTGGTCGGACAGGGCGGGACGGTCGAGAACGTAGTACTCGTGCTGCGCGCGGGTGAGCAGCGTTCGCAACGCTTCGGCGCGCACGGTCGTGGCGGATGGGACGGCTGACATGTCAGGAATCTACCGCTGGCGGCGGCGTCACCCGAGGGGCATGATGCCTACGTTCGCTGGTTTGTGGGTCCACACGCGGAGGGAGAGATGGTCCATCGAATCGAGACGCACGACGTCGACCAGGAACCACAGGACGACGTGGACGTGCGTGAGGTGCTGCTCACTGCGCCTGATGCCGGGCGCACCGACGGCCGCGCTTTCGGGCTGGGGCTGCTGCTCGGGGCGGCGCTCGGAGCCGGCATGGCGCTGCTCATGGCACCGGCCAGCGGCGAGGATACGCGGCGCCAACTGCGCCGTGGTGCGCGGCGGCTGTACGTGCGTGGCAGCGAGGCGGTCACCGATCTGCGCGACGATGCCGATCGCATGGCGCGTCGGCTGGCCCGTCGTGGCGCGCGGCGCAGCCGCGACATGGCGCAGGAGCTTCAGGATCGGGTGCGCGGGTAACGGCTGGGGAGTAGGGGGGGAGCCCCCTTCTCCCCGTTACTTGAGCCGACGCAGTTCTTCGGTGGCCTGCTGCCGATACACCCGGTCATTCGGGTCAAAATCGGCACTGGCGACCGCGGCCCGATACGCGGCGCGCGCGTCTTCCGTGCGCTCGAGGTCGCGATAGATGCGCGCGAGGTCGAGCCGGTGCACAAGCCGCTCCGGCTCCACCTGCACCGCCAGTTCGAGATAGCGTACGGCTTCGCTCCAGGACGCGGTCGAGAAGATCTGTCCACCGAGGAAGGCCTTGGCCACCGTACGGGCAATCCCGTTGAGGCGCATGATTTCGGCGTTCCACACGCCCATGACGTGCAGCGCGCCCGGGTGACGCGGTGACAGTTTGAGTGCCGCCAGCGCCTGCTCCCGCACCTCGATGCCCAGCTTCACCCGTTCGCGAGGACCAAGCGCCAGCGCCGTGCGCCCCACGGCTCGCGACAGGTGGAAATGGCCTTCGGCATCACCGGGGTTGAGCGCCACGGCACGGCGCGCATACGCGGTGGCCTTGGCGTACAGCGCGGTGCGCACGGCGTCATTGCGTTCGAACTCCCCCTGGTCCACCGCCACGGCGGCCGCCTGCCACAGCTCCGTGTAGGTGGCGGGCTCACGCGCCGCTGCCGCCGCTGCCGCCGGCAGCTGGGCCGCAACCGAGCGCCACGGAAGCAGCGCCACCGCGCTGCCCGCCACCAGCGCGCCAATGCAGAGTGCGCCCGACAGGGTGCGCGGCCGTCGTGCGGGAGCGGACAGGCTGGTGTAGGTTGGCATGACGTATGGAAGCACGAACTCTGATCGAGCGGAAGCGGAATGGCGGACGCATTGATGCGGCCGAGTGGCGCTCCCTCATGAAACACTACGCGGCGGGCGAAGTGCCCGACTACCAGATGGCCGCCCTGGCCATGGCCATCTACTTCGTCGGGCTCGATCGCACCGAGATCGGGGCCCTGACCGACGCCATGCTCGAGAGTGGCGCCATGCTGCAGCTGGACCACCTCGCGGTCGGACGGGTGGACAAGCATTCCACCGGCGGCGTGGGCGACAAGGTGTCGCTGGTCCTCGCCCCGCTCGTGGCCGCCTGCGGCGTGGCCGTGCCCATGATGTCCGGCCGCGGGCTCGGGCATACCGGTGGTACCCTCGACAAGCTCGAAGCGATCCCCGGGTTTCGCACGGATCTGTCGCTCGAGCGCGCCACGCGGCAGCTGGAGGCCATCGGGTGCGCCCTCATCGGCCAGACCCGGGAGATCGCGCCGGCCGATCGCAAGCTCTATGCGCTGCGGGATGCCACGGCCACCGTGGAGAGCATTCCCCTCATTTCAGCCAGCATCATGTCCAAGAAGCTCGCCGAAGGGCTCACCGGGCTCGTGCTGGATGTGAAGTACGGGTCGGGGGCGTTTCTTCCCGAGCTCGAGCGTGGGCTGACACTGGCGCGCACGATGATCGAGCTCGGCGCAGATCACGGCTGCCCGGTCGTGGCGTTGCTCACGGCCATGGACCGCCCGCTGGGACGCGCCTGCGGCAACGCGCTGGAAGTGGAGGAGTCCATTGCCGCGCTGCGTGGCGACGGACCGGCGGATCTCATGGACGTCACCTATGCCCTCGGCGCCGAGATGCTGGTGCTGGGCGGTGCGGCGTCGAGCCGCAACGAGGCCCGCCGGCGCATGGAGGTGGCGATTTCGAGTGGCCGCGCCGCTCGCAAGTTCCAGGAGATCATCGAAGCGCAGGGGGGGAACCCGGCCGTGGTCGACGACCCCGGGCTGCTGCCGCAGGCCGCCGAATGCGAGCTGTATCTGGCGCAGCGCGACGGCGTCGTGGCCCAGGTGGAGCCCCGCGCGATAGGTCGGGGCATCACGGCGCTGGGGGGAGGACGGACTCGGGTGGACGATCAGGTGGACCCGTCCGTGGGGTTCGTGATTACGGCGCGCCCCGGCGATGTGGTGCGCGCCGGGGAGCCACTGGCCACCATCTTCGCCCGCGATGCCGCTGGGGTTGCCGCCGGCCGCCGGGCACTCGGCGAGTCCATCCGCCTGGCGGACGAGGCGGACCCGCCGCTGCCCCTCATTTCGCACCGGGTTACGCCGGCCGGCGTCGCGGTCTGGGCCTCTGAGGACGAGGAACCGTAGGCCCCCACTCCCCGTTCGCCTCCGGATCGTCTAGCTTTGCCACGTCGGCGGCCCTCCGGCCCCTCCCTGCTCACCGGTGCCTCGCACCCCTGTCCGATCTCGTGATGCCTGCGAAAGTCGCTCCGTCCACGAACAAGCTGCTCAGCCTGGTGGCCGCGGCCGCGGTCCTGCCGCTGCTGGGCCTGTACGGGTTGCTCATGTACATCTCCACGCCCAGCCCCACGGGCGGCATGGAGCCGACGGTCACGACGGTCTGCTACATCGCCTTCACGTTCCTGTTCGGTGCGCTCATCACCGTGGCACTCAACTTCTCCAGCCAGTTGAGCCGTGAGGCCAAGGGGCAGTACACCACGCCGTAACGCCGTCTCGGCGACGCAGTCGCAAGAGGCCGCCGGGATCTCCTGGCGGCCTTTGTCGTCTCGCGTGCGCCCGCCTCGCCTCATGGGCGCCGGCCGCCGGCGTTCACCCGGCCAGTTCGAGCAGCAACGTCGTGAGCCGGACGGGCTCACTGATCATCACGTCGTGCCCGCCGCCGAAGAGGGTGCGCGTGGGATACCCGAGCCGGGCCGCGCGAGCGGCGGCCTCAGCGAACCAGGCATCGGTCGTGCACTGGATGTACGCGCGAGGCAGGTTGGCGGGCACGTCGGGCGCTGTGGGGAGCGGCTGCCCGAACGTCTTGCCGGACTGGCTGCCAAGTCTCGCCTGCACCCAGTCCACGTCCGCGCGCTCCCGGACCCCGAACTCCTCCGCGGTCGACCGGGGCGGCACACGCCAGTCACGCGCGGGCGCCGCGGCTGACGAGGTCGTCGTCGACGGTGGCGCCGGCGACGTTACCGCACCAGCGGGTCGCGTGTAATCGGCAAGCGATCGCCCCGGGTCAGGCATGAACGCGTCGAGATAGATCAGTTGCGCGAGGCGTTGCGGAGCACGCTGGGCAACGCCGGTGATGACCATGCCGCCGTAGCTGTGTCCCACCAGGACGACGTCGCGCAGATCCTCGACCTCGAGCATGGCCACCACATCCTGAATGTGGGTGTCGAGCCCGACGTCCGCCGTAAGCAGGTGCGCGCGCTCACCGAGCCCCGTGAGGGTCGGCGTGTACACCTCGTGTCCCGCGGCCATCAGCCGCGGTCGGATCTTCTTCCAGCACCAGCCGCCGTGCCACGCGCCGTGCACCAGCACGAAGCAGCGCCCTGAGGCACCAAACGCACGCGGCGCCGCGGACGAGGCGGCGAACGGGAGGGCGGCGAGTCCGGCAACGGCCTGACGGCGGGAAACGGGAGACATGCGAAACACGTTCGGGAAGGGAAGGGAATGCCGCTGGGGCAAATTGCACGCCCATGCGATGAGGCGCAGCCCCGACGCTGCCTTGGTGCAGAGACGCTCCCCCGCTTCTATTCGAGTATGGCGGACGCCCACGCATTTCTGGCCAACCTGACCCTCGTGCTGTGCGTGGCGGCGCTGACGACCTTCGTCTTCCAGCGCATCCGCCAGCCGGTCGTGTTCGGTTACCTCGTGGCCGGCATGATTCTCGGGCCGTACCTCGGGGTACCGCTCTTCGCCGACCGCAGCATGGTCACCACGCTCTCCGAGCTGGGCGTGATCCTGCTCATGTTCGGCCTCGGGCTCGAGTTCAGCCTGCGCAAGCTGGCCGAGGTCGCGCCCACCGTGGGACTCATCGCCCTCGTGGACACCAGCGCGATGTTCGGCTTCGGGTATCTCACCGGCCAGCTGCTGGGGTGGACCACGCTCGAAAGCGTGTTCGGCGGCGCCATCGTGGCCATCTCCTCTACCACGATCATCGTGAAGGCGTTCGCCGAGCAGGGCGTGCGCGGGCGTTTCACCGAACTGGTGTACGGCATCCTCATCATCGAGGACCTCATCGCGATCTTTCTCATCGCGATGCTCACCACGGTCGCTTCGGGAGCCACCGTTTCGGCTGGTGCGGTGGGCGAGACCGCGGCCACGCTGCTGCTCTTTCTCGCGCTCTTCGTGGGGCTCGGCCTGGTCGTGGTGCCGCGTATCGTGCGCGCGGTGGTCAAGCTCGACCGTCCGGAGACGACGCTCGTGGTGAGTCTCGGGCTCTGCTTCGGCGGCGCGCTGCTGGCGCTTGATGCCGGCTATTCCGTGGCGCTCGGGGCCTTCATCGCGGGTTCTCTGGTGGCCGAGTCGGGGGAAGGCAAGCGCGTCGAACACCTCGTCGTGGGCGTGCGCGACATGTTCGGCGCGGTGTTCTTCGTGTCGGTCGGCATGATGATCGACCCACGGCTCGTGGCGGAGCACTGGGTGGCCGTCGTCGTGCTCTCCGCGGTGGTGGTGGCCGGGAAGCTGCTCGCGGTGAGCGTGGGCGCGTTCCTGTCCGGCAACGACGTGCGTACCAGCACGCAGGCGGGGATGAGTCTCACGCAGATCGGCGAGTTCGCCTTCATCATCGCTGCCGTCGGCACCACGGCCGGGGTGGTGGGTGACTTCCTCTACCCCGTGGCCGTGGCGGTGTCGGCGGTCACCACGCTCACCACGCCCATCGCCATCCGTGCGTCGGGCGCCTTCGCCGCCTTCGTCGACCGCCGGTTGCCGCGTCCCCTGCAAACCTTCGTGGGCCTCTACGGCACGTGGATCGCCTCGTTGCGCACGACGCCTGACTCGGCGGGTACGGCCCCGCTGGTCCGTCGGAAGATTCGACTGCTGGTGCTCGATACCGCGTTGCTCGCCGTGGTGGTCATCGGTACCGTGTTCGCGCGGCCGCATCTGCTGGCGAAGTTCACGCCGGTGGTGCTCTCCCCCGCGTGGGCCAGTGTCGCTCTGTACATCGTCGCCGCGTTGTTGGCCGCACCGCTGATCTTCGGCGTGGTCCGGGTGTCGGGGGCCCTGTCGTCGCTGCTGGCCTATCGGGCGCTACCGCAGGGCGCGGCCAACCGGCTCGACTACGCCGAGTCGCCGCGACGGGTCCTCATGGCCACGCTGCAGCTCGGGTTGGTGACCATGAGTGGTCTGGTGGTAGTCGTGGTCACGGAGCCGTTCGTGCCGGTGGGACGCGGTGTGGCGGTGCTGGCCCTGTTCGTGGGGTGGCTGACGGTGGTGTTCTGGCGGCGGACGTCGGATCTCTACGGGCACACGCGGGCCGGGGCGCAGGTGTTGCTCTCAGCGCTGTCGAAGAGCATCGCCACCCCGCCGTCGGCGATCGGGGCCCCGTCTTCGTCGCCCGCACCCGCCTCGTCGCCCCGCGACCTGTCTACCGTGCACCGGGTGCTGCCCGGGCTGGGCGACCCCGTGCCGTACGTCATGCGTGCGGGAGATGCCGCCGCGGGCCGGACGCTGGGCGACCTGCAGATGCGCTCGCAGACGGGCGCGGTGGTGCTGGCCATCACCCGCGGCGACGACCACGTGCTGCTGCCGGTGGGGGCGGAGCGGTTGGCGGTGGGTGACGTGCTCGCGCTGGCTGGCACCGCCCAGGCGCTCGCCGACGCGATGCGCCTGCTGCACGGCGAGACCGTGGCCTCGGCCGACGCCGCGGGTGCCGTGGACGCGATCGCCACGTAGGGACTCCTGGCGCGGATCGGCGGTCGGCGCGCCCGGTGGACCGGAAACGCAAGGGGCCCCGGTCGGCTGACCGGGGCCCTTCGTGCGGCGTGCAAACGACTCAGATGTCGAGGTTGCTCACGAACCGCGCGTTCGTTTCGATGAACAGGCGCCGCGGTTCGACTTCGTCGCCCATGAGCGTCTGGAACGTCTGGTCGGCCAGCACGGCGTCTTCCATGGTGACCTGCAGCATGGTGCGCGTTTCCGGGTCCATGGTCGTCTTCCAGAGTTGCTCGGGGTTCATTTCGCCCAACCCCTTGTAGCGCTGAATCATGATGTTGCCGCGCCCTTCCGGGCCGCCGAGACGCTCGGCGTACGCGTCGCGCTCCTTCTCGGAATAGGCGTAGAACTCTTCCTTGCCCTTGGCCACGCGGTAGAGTGGCGGTTGCGCGATGTACATGAACCCGGCGTCGATGAGTTCGGGCATCTGCCGGAAGAAGAACGTGAGCAGCAACGTGCGGATGTGCGCGCCGTCCACGTCGGCGTCGGTCATGATGATGATCTTGTGGTACCGGCACT
Organism: Gemmatimonas sp.; assembly: GCF_027531815.1. Classification (NCBI taxonomy): domain Bacteria; kingdom Pseudomonadati; phylum Gemmatimonadota; class Gemmatimonadia; order Gemmatimonadales; family Gemmatimonadaceae; genus Gemmatimonas; species Gemmatimonas sp. The sequence goes on from NZ_JAPZSK010000007.1 coordinate 9,558, forward strand.
TCGCAATGTCGAACTCTTCCTTGATGCCGGTGCCGATCGCCGTGATGATGGTGCGGATTTCCTCGTTGGAGAGCACCTTGTCGAAGCGCGCCTTCTCCACGTTGATGATCTTGCCCCGCAGCGGCAGGATCGCCTGGAAATCCCGCTTGCGCCCCTGCTTGGCCGACCCGCCGGCCGAGTCGCCCTCCACCAGGTACATCTCGCAGAGCGCCGGGTCCGACAGCGAGCAGTCGGCCAGCTTGCCGGGAAGCGCGGCCACATCGAGTGCCGACTTCTTGCGCGTGAGATCGCGCGCCTTGCGCGCGGCCTCGCGCGCCCGGGCGGCCGAGATGGCCTTGTCGATGATGGCGTTGGCCGTCTTCGGATGTTCGTCGAGGTACTGCGAGAGCAGCTCGTTGACCACGCTGCGCACGGCGCCCTCGGCCTCCGAGTTGCCCAGCTTGGTCTTGGTCTGCCCTTCGAACTGCGGCTCGCGCACCTTCACCGAGAGCACCGCGGTGATCCCCTCGCGCACGTCGTCGCCGGAGAGACGGATTTCCTTGTCCTTCTTGTTGAGATTGCTCGAGCGCTCGATGTACTTGTTGATGACCGAGGTGAGCGCGCTCTTGAAGCCGGTGAGGTGCGTGCCGCCTTCGTGCGTGTTGATGTTGTTGACGAAGGAAAAGGTGGTGTCGGCGTAGCTGTCGTTGTACTGCAGCGCCACCTCGATGGCGATGCCGTCGCGCATGGTGTCGAGGTACACGACATCCTGGTGCAACGGCTTCTTGTTGCCGTTGAGGAACGTGACCATGTCCCGGAGGCCGCCGTTGGCCCAGAACAGCTCCTCACGCGGCTGCCCGTCACGACTCTCGTCGGGGCGCTCGTCGCGCAGCGTGATCTGGATGCCCTTGTTGAGATACGAGAGCTCCCGGAGCCGGCTGGCCAGCGTGGTCCAGTCGTAGCGCGTGGTTTCCTGGAAGATCGTCGCGTCGGGCTTGAACCAGACCTTGGTGCCCGTTTCCTTCACCGCCACCGTGCGCAGCACCTTGAGCTTCGTGGTGGTCGTGCCGCGCGCGAAGTCCATGTAGTGCTCCTTCCCCTCCCGCTTCACCCACACCTTGAGGTTGTCGGAGAGCGCGTTCACCACCGACACGCCCACGCCGTGGAGACCGCCCGACACGGCATAAGCATCCTTCTCGAACTTGCCGCCGGCGTGCAGCACGGTGAGGGCGATTTCCACGCCGGGCATCTTCTCGACGGGATGCACGTCCACGGGAATGCCGCGGCCGTCGTCCTCGACGGTAATGGAATTGTCTTCGTGGATCGTGACGAAGATGCGCTTGGCATGGCCCGCCATCGCTTCGTCGATCGAGTTGTCCACGACCTCGTACACGAGATGGTGCAGACCGCGCGCCGACGTCGAGCCGATGTACATGCCGGGGCGCTTGCGGACCGCTTCGAGTCCCTTGAGTACGGTGATGGATTCTGCGCCGTATTCCTTCTCGGACTCTGCGCTGCTGTTGGCCATGATGCGGAAAGCTACCGGAGGGTTTGGAGGGCAAGGACTGGCCCGGAAACACAACCTTTCAATATACCCACACCGGGGGGTGGAAGCAACTGTCCGATGGGTTTCTAAGTTGTTGTCAAGTAAAGACTTGCGGACGGGTTTTCTGCCTCCTGCTCCCCGCTTCCCGCTCCCCGCTCCCCAGCGGTGCCGGGAGGGGGCGGGACACAGGGGGCTGGGGGCAGGAACCTGGACATTACCGGCGCAGCATCCAGCGCAACTTCACGATGGGCGGACGCGACGTGTCGGCATTGAGCCGCGTCAGCAGCTGCGGCTCGAGCAGGGTGAGCTCCTGCATCCACGCGTGGGTCTTCACCATCACCACCAGCGTGCCGTCCTGCTGCAGCAGCAGCGGCTCCGTCACGCCGGCAATCTGCGCGCCCACCAGGGCGGGCCACTCGGGAATCACCGCCGCCTGCGCCACGCGATCGGTCAGCCCGGCATGCTTGAGCACCGACGCCACCACGTCGCCCAACTTCGACGGCGAGCGCTTGTGTTCGCTCATGCGTCGCTCCGGAGGGGCGTCATGTGAGCACGCCGTCGTGCATCGTGCGCCGCTCAAGCCGGGTGAAGGCCGCCGGAATGTCCTCGTCCCGCGGCACGGCCAGCAGCACCTGCGTCGCCCCGGCGTCCTCCAGCAGCTCCAGGACACGCCCCGCACGACGCAGGTCGAGCTCGGCGAAGGGATCGTCGAGCAGCAACAGCGGGGCATGGCCCAGCGCCGCGCGCAACGTGGAGAGTTCCAGCAGGCGCAGCGCAATGGCCGCGCTCCGCTGCTGCCCGGCCGATCCGAAGGTGCGCAGGTCGCGCGCCCCCAGTTGCAGCAGCAGCTCGTCGCGGTGCGGACCCGCCAGCGTTACGCCACGCCGCAGTTCGCTGGCGCGCTGTTGCGCAAAGGCGCGCGTGAGCGCGGCCGACTGCGCGTGGCTGCTGGTGCACAGCGCGTCGGTGTTGTCGCCGCCTGCCGCCACGCAGCGCAACAGCGCCGGCTCCCGCTCACCGATGGCCGCGCACAGCTGGGCATAGCGCGCGCCCTGTTCCTGCACGAACCGGTGACGCGCCGCGGCAATGACTCCCCCGTATTCCGCGAGCGCCGGCTCCCAGAGCTGCACCTGCGCCGCGTAGTCGCCACGCCCGCCATCCCGCTGCGCCGTACGCAACGTGGCATTGCGTCGCAGCAGCGCGGCCCGATACTGCTGCAGCGCCTGCAGGTACGCCGGTGAGGACAGGGCGAGCATCACGTCGAGGTAGCGCCGGCGGTCACTCGGGGCGCCGGTCACCAGCGTCACGTCATCGGGCGAGAAGGCCACCGACGGCAACGCTCCCAGCGCATTGGTGAGCCGCGACTGCTCCACGCCGTCGAGGGTGGCGCGCTTGCGCTTGGTGGAACGTTCGTAGCCCACGCTCACGGTGGTCCACGCCGCCGGGGCCGCTAGCGTGGCCCGCACGTGAAACGCGGCTGCGCCGAAGCGCACCACATCGGCATCCCGCGCGCCACGGAAGGAGCGGAGCGACCCCAGAAACGCCGCGGCTTCCAGCAGGTTGGTCTTGCCGTGCCCGTTCTCCCCCACGATCACCACACCGGCGGGGGGCACCGCCACGTCGAGGCGCGCGAAGTTGCGATAGTCGCGCGCGGTCAGGTGCTGGAGCACGGGGTGAGGACCGGCGCGCGGTGGTCGGTCAGCGGCCGGTGAAGGTGGCCGCGCGCTTCTCGAGGAACGCCCGCATCCCTTCCTTCATGTCGGCGGTCGCCGAGAGCAGGCCGAAGAAATCGCTCTCGATGGTGCACCCTTCCTCGAGCGGGACGTCCTGCCCGCGGTTCACCGCCTCGATGCACCCGGCCAGGGCGAGCGGGGCATTGGCCGCCATGGTGGTGAGCAGGGTGCGCGCGGTGTCCAGCAACGCCTCCGGCGCGACCACCTGATCCACGAGTCCGAGGCGCAGCGCCTCGGCGGCGTCGATCATGTCACCGGTGAGCAGCAACCGGAGCGCGGCGCCACGACCCACGAGGCGTGGCAGCCGCTGCGTGCCGCCGTAGCCCGGTACGATCCCGAGCTTCACCTCCGGCTGGCCAAGCTTCGCCTTGTCACTCGCGAGGCGCACGTGGCACGCCATGGCGAGTTCGCAGCCCCCGCCCAGCGCGAACCCGTTGATGGCCGCCACCGTCGGCTTGGGGCTGGTTTCGAAACGGCGGAAGATCGCCTGCCCCACACGCGCGCGGCGCTGCGCCTCGAGCGGCGACTGACTCTCCAGCTCCGAAATGTCGGCGCCGGCAATGAACGACCGGCCCGCTCCGGTGAGCAGCACCGCCGCCACGTCGGCGCGGGCATTCGCCTCGTCGATCGCGCGACCGAGTTCGGCAATGGTGGCGTCGTTGAGCGCGTTCAGCTTGTCCGGCCGGTTCACCGTGATGGTGGCAATGCGGTCGGCAACGTCGAAGGTGAGGAACTCGTACATGGGCGCGCGGGCTCGGGGCAGGGAAGTGGGAGCGGGATAAAGCTAGCGACGCGCCGGTCGCCGCCGGCATTACCTTACCCTCCAATGCATATCCCCTCCGTGGGCTGGTCCCCCGACACCGGCGCGCTCCGCATCCTCGACCAGCGCTTCCTCCCCGAGCGCGAGCTGGTGCGCGACCTCGTCGCGCTCTCCGAGACGATCGACGCCATCCGGACGCTGGCGGTGCGTGGTGCCCCCGCCATCGGGGTGGCCGCCGCCATTGGCCTGGCGGTCTCGCTGGCCGCTGACAGCGGGGGGCAGGGGAGTACCGCCCGTGCCCTGCTTCCGGAATACGCGTCGCGTCTCGTCGACGCCCGTCCCACGGCGGTGAATCTCGCCTGGGCCGTGCACCGGTTACTCCGGTTGGCTGCCGACACCGACGATGAGCGGCTGCTGGAGGCGCTGCGCGTGGAGGCCGAGGTGATCCGCCAGGAAGACGTGCAGATGTGCGCCGCCATGGGGCGGCATGGGCTGCCACTGGTGCCGGACGGGGCTCGCATTCTCACCCACTGCAACGCGGGGGCGCTGGCCACCGCGGGAACCGGGACGGCGCTCGCGCCGATCTACGCGGCCCATGCGGCCGGTCGCCTGGTGACGGTGTATGCCAACGAAACCCGTCCCCTCCGCCAGGGTGCGCGGCTCACGGCCTGGGAGCTGTCCCGTGCTGGCATTCACGTCACGGTGTTGCCCGACGGCGCGGCCGCGTCGCTCCTGGCGCAGCGGCAGGTGGATCTGGTGATCGTCGGCGCCGATCGCATCACGGCCAATGGGGATGTGGCGAACAAGGTGGGCACGTACGGGGTGGCCCTCGCGGCACGCGCCCATGCGGTACCGTTCTACGTGGCGGCGCCGTGGAGTACGATCGATCCGGCCACGGCAACGGGAGCCGACATCGTCATCGAACACCGCAGCAGCGATGAACTGGGCGAGCTGCCGCCCGGCGTGCCGGCGTGGAATCCCGCCTTCGACGTCACGCCGCACAAGCTCGTGACGGGCTATCTCACCGACCGCGGTCTCGTCACTCCTCCCTTCGCCTGAGCGACCCATGTCCGTCCTCGCCATCGATCAGGGTACCACCGGCACCACCTGTCTCGTCATCGCCCGCGATGGGCGCGTCATGGGCCGCGCCTACCGCGAAATCACGCAGCACTACCCGGCCCCCGGATGGGTGGAGCACGATGCGCATGAGATTCTTGAGCGCACGCTCGATGCGGCCCGCGAGGCAATGGCGGCGGCGGCGCAGGCGGGCGCCGAGGCGCCGGTGTGCGTGGGGATCACCAACCAGCGCGAGACCATCGTGCTCTGGGAACGGGCCACGGGACGTGCCGTGCACCGGGCCATCGTGTGGCAGGATCGGCGCACCGCCGCGCGATGCGCCGAACTCGAACCCCACAAGGCGCGCATTGGCGCACTCACGGGACTGGTGACCGACCCCTACTTCAGCGGGACAAAGTTGGAGTGGCTGCTGGCGCAGGGCGATCACCACGCGCGTGCCGATCGCGGCGAGCTGTGCGCGGGGACGATCGACAGCTGGCTGGTGTGGCACCTGACCGGCGGGGCGGTCCACGCCACCGATCACACGAATGCGTCGCGCACCATGCTGTACGACATTCACCGGCGCGTCTGGAGCGAGGAGCTGTGCGCGCTGTTCGGGGTGTCGCCCGCCCTGCTGCCCGCGGTGGTGTCGTCGAGCGGCGAAGTGGGGCGCACCACCGTGGCCACGCTTGGCGTGTCGCTGCCCATTACCGGTATCGCCGGCGACCAGCAGGCCGCGCTCTTCGGGCAGGGAGGGTGGAGCGCCGGCGACGGCAAGAACACCTACGGTACCGGCGCCTTCCTGCTGCTGAACACGGGCACGCACCAGCCGGCGTCGGGCTCCGGCCTGCTCACCACCATCGCCTGTGACGAGCGCGGGGAGCCGGTGTATGCCCTCGAGGCCTCCATCTTCATTGCCGGCGCCGCCGTGCAGTGGTTGCGCGACGGGCTGGGGATCATTGCCACGAGCCGTGAGACGGAGGCGCTCGCCCGCTCGTTGCCCTCCAACGAAGGGGTGTACTTCGTGCCCGCGCTCGTGGGGCTCGGCGCGCCGGACTGGGAGCCCAACGCCCGTGGTACCATTGTCGGCATTACCCGCGGGACCGGCGTGGCGCACTTCGCGCGCGCGGCGCTCGAGGCCATGGCCTACGCCACCCGCGACGTACTGGGGGACATGCGCACCCACGGTCGGGTGCCGTTCGACAAGCTGCGGGTGGACGGCGGCGCCACCGCCAACGATTGGCTCATGCAATTCCAGGCCGATGTACTGGGGGTGCCGGTCGACCGCCCGGACATGGTCGAAACGACGGCCCTCGGAGCCGCCGGCCTGGCCGGTCTGGCGGCCGGTGTCTGGGCCAACGGGAGCGAATTCCTGGCCAGCCGGCCGTTCACGCGCTTCTCCCCCTCGGCGGGCGGAACGGCCGCGGCCGCTGCCGCGTATGAAGGGTGGCGCCGCGCCGTCCGGGCGGCGCTGGGGTGGGCCCGTGACTCCCGGTAGTATTCCGATTAAGCCTGTCGGGAATAGTGCCCTTTCCCGGCCGTCGTAGTATCTTCCAGCCCTACCCTCCCGACCTAACAGGACGGCGACCCCGTGAAAGCTCGCAACAAGTTCCTGCTCGGCGGCGTGCTGGTGCTCGGCACTGCCTCCTATCTCATGGCCAGCTCAATCGACGAGACGGCCACCTATTATCTCACGCCGGGTGAACTGGCGGCGAAGGTGGCCGTCAACCCGCGCTTCTCCAAGAACGGCGTGAAGATCGGAGCCCGAGTGGTGGACGGCACGATCAAACGTGACCCGGGCGGCCGCGAGCTGACGTTCATCATGACCGACGGTACGAAGACGTACCCGGTGCACTATCGCGGCGTCGCTCCCGACACCTTCACCGACGGCGTGGATATCGTGGTGGAGGGGCGTCTCGACGCCAACGGGGTGTTCCAGGCCACCACGCTCCTGGCCAAGTGCGCCTCGCGCTATGAGAACGCGCCGGGGCAGCCGGGGCAGTACCCGCCGGGTGCCAAGCACCCCGACAACGTCCCCAAGGCGTAACTCGGCGTTCGTCGTGCGCGGCCGTCCGTGCCGCGACCCGTCACACCGTAGTGGCAACTCACGCGCCGGGCGCGAGTCGGCGCCCGGCCTCCGCGCACCGCGCGAGGCGTCATGATTCTTGTTGGTGAGCTGTCGCTCTGGATCGCCCTGCTGATGGCGGCCTGGACGACCACGGTCTCCTTTGCGGGCGGCATGCAGGCGCGCCCCGATCTGATCAAGAGTGGCGAACGGGCCATGTACGCCACGTTCGGCTTCGTCGTCCTGGCCTCGATCGGCCTGTGGACGGCGCTCTTCACACACGATTTCTCGCTCAAGTTCGTCGCGTCGTTCACCAGCGCGAATCTGCCCAAGGTGTACCTGTTCACGGCATTCTGGGCCGGGCAGGAGGGGTCGCTGCTGTTCTGGACGCTCATCATGACGATGTACGCGGCCATCGCGGTGTTCACCAACCGCGACAAGAACCGGGCCATGATGCCGTTCGTGACGGGGACGCTGGGCGTCGTGGCGCTCTTCTTCCTCATGACCATGGCGTTCGCGGAGAATCCGTTCGAGCGCCTCGACTGGGTGCCGGCCGACGGCCGCGGCATGAACCCGCAGCTGCAGAACCCCGGCATGGCGGCGCACCCTCCCATGCTCTATCTCGGGTACGTCGGCACCGCGGTTCCCTTTGCCTTCGCCATTGGCGCGCTCGTCACGCGGCAGCTCGATGCGCAGTGGCTGGGGGCGGTGCGTCGCTGGGCCCTCGTGTCCTGGTTCTTCCTCACCATCGGCATCGTGCTGGGCATGTGGTGGGCTTACGTGGAGCTGGGCTGGGCCGGCTACTGGGCATGGGATGCGGTGGAGAACTCGTCGTTCCTGCCGTGGCTCACGGTGACGGCGTTCCTGCACAGCATCATGATCCAGGAAAAGCGCGGCATGCTGCGCAAGTGGAACGTGACGCTGGTGGTGCTGAGCTTCCTGCTCACCATTCTGGGCACGTTCATCACCCGTTCGGGTGTCATCGAAAGCGTGCACGCCTTCGCGCGCTCCCCGATCGGCAACTGGTTCCTCGGTTTCCTCATCGCGGCCACGGCGGTCACCGTGTACCTCGTGAGCACGCGCCTCAATGACATGCAGGCCAAGGCCGAGCTGGAAAGCATGGTGAGTCGCGAGGCCGCCTTCCTGTACAACAACCTGGTGCTGGTGGGCATCTGCTTCGCCACGCTCTGGGGCACGCTCTTCCCCATTCTTTCCGAGTGGGTGAAGGGCGACAAGATCACGGTGGGGCCGCCGTTCTTCAACGCGGTCAACGGCCCCCTCGGCTTGTTGCTGCTCGCGCTGACCGGCATCGGTCCGCTCATTGCCTGGCGCCGGGCCTCCGTGGCCAACCTGCAGCGGCAGTTCACGGCGCCGCTCATTGCGGGTGTGGTGGTCTTCGCGGCCCTGCTCGCACTGGGAATGCGTGACCCGTATGCCTTGGCGTCCTACCTGTTGGCCGGGTTCGTGTTCGGCACCATCATCCAGGAGTTCGTGAAGGGGGTGGGGGCACGGCGCCGCATGTACAGCGAAGGCCTCTTGGCGGCCTTCTTCCGCCTCATCGGTCGCAATCGCCGCCGCTACGGTGGCTACATCGTGCACTTCGGTGTGGTGGTGCTCTTCTGTGCCTTCGCCGGCCTCATGTTCAAGAAGGACATCACGGCCACGCTCAAGACCGGCGAGTCGGTGAAGATGACCGACGCCTACGGTCACGACTGGGTGTTCACCAGTCAGGGCATCTCGTTCTTCGAGCAGCTCAACCGGCGCGTGACGGCCGTGACGTTCGATGTCACCCGCGATGGCAAGCGCATGGGGCTGCTCTCCAGTGAGAAGCGCCAGCACGTGAATTCGCGCGGCGAGCCCACGTTCGAGCCGTCCACCGAGGTGGGCATTCTCGAGTCGCCCAAGCAGGACGTGTACTTGGTGTTCACAGGCGCCGTGGATCGGGACACCGCCGCGGTGCACATCAACTTCAACCCGCTCGTGTGGTGGGTCTGGTTTGGCGGCATCGTGATGGCCTTCGGGGGACTCATCGTGATGTGGCCGCAGGCGCAGAAGGCGGAACGCGAAGGCGGGTACGTGGCGCAGATCCCCATGGGGCGCGAACTCGAACCGGTGGGTGCGGGCGCGTGATGGAGTCCCGTAATCCGCTCACCTCCCGCAGCGGGCAGTCGCGGCGGGCGTTCCTCCTGCGGGCGGGTGCGCTGACTGCCGGAACGGCGCTCGTGTCCCGTCGCGCGTTGGCGCAGCAGCCCGCTGCGGCGGCCCCGGGTGGCGAGGAGATGACATCGGACAGCTACAAGCCGGTGTCGCGCCCACCCAAGCCCGGCGCGAAGCCGACCATGGACGCGAAGCAGCTCGAAGCCTTCGAGCGTGAACTGGCCTGTCCGTGTCCGTGCACGCTCGACATTTACACGTGCCGGACCACCGACTTCTCCTGCGGCATTTCGCCGGCGGTGCACGGTGACATTCAGCGTCTGGTGGACGGTGGCTACAGCGGCGCCGAGATCATGGAGGCGCTCACCGGTACCTACGGCGACTTCATCCTCAACGCGCCGCGCAAGGAAGGGTTCAGCCTCGTGGCGTGGTTTGCCCCGTTTGCGGCGGTGGCCATAGGGGGGGTCGGCATTGGTGTGCTGCTGCGCAGCTGGCGCATGAATGCGAAGCGCACGGAGTCTGCACGTCCGTCGCGCACGGCAGCAACCACCGGCGAGACCACTCTCGATGCCACCCCCGAGGAACTGGCCAAGTTGCAGGCGGCCTTACGGGAGGAGCGGTAATGGCCCTGCCCGAAGGCGCCCTGCCGCTGGTGGTGGGGACCGGCCTGGCGCTCGCCGCCCTCACCCTCGTGCTGTCGCCGCTGCTTGGGGCCATGGATGCGTCGGAGAGCGTGAAGCCGGCGCGCAAGCGGCGCCGCGACGAGGACGAAGCGGTCAATACCGCCGTCGATGCCCTCCGCGAAATCGAATTCGATCGCGAAACCGGGAAGCTGAGCGAGAGCGATTACGCCGATATGAAGCAGCGCTACACCCGCGAAGCACTGGCGGAGCTGCGGGCGGCGGAGGCGGCGGCGGGTGGTGGCACCGTCGCAGCGCCCGCGCCGGCGCGGGCCGTACTCGATGGCGCGCTCGATCCGGTGGAAGCGGCCATTGCCCGTGCCCGCGCCGACGTGCGCAGCTGCGGGGTGTGCGGACCGCGGCCGGAGCCGGATGCCACGTATTGCTCCAGCTGCGGGCGCTATCTGCCGGAAAAGTGTGGTGCGTGCGGCACGGCAATCGATCTGGTCGGCTCGCGCTTCTGCAGCGGCTGCGGCACGCAACTCGCCGCAGCCTGACCGCTGACCGCTGACGGCTGACGGTTACCAGTCGGGCAGATCGGGCAATTCGTACAAGTCGTAGCCATCCACGCGCGCGTCGCCCGTGCCAATCAGCACACCGCCGGCGCGCGTGGCAATTTTGCTCCCCGCCTCGGTGGCCGCAGCGAGCAGCAGGTGAATGGTCAACCCGCGGGCTCGCCATTCGGCCAGCAGGGCGCGTCGACAGCCGCGCAGGGCCTGCGCGGCGGCACGACCGTGCGGTGTACCGGGGTGCGTCACGCACATGCCCGCGAGGTACAGGGTCACCGCACTGCCTGCCGGCAGCTGCGCCACGGCTTCATCGCCCAGCACATCGTGCTTGGTGAATTGGGCTTCGTCGATTTGGCCGGCGCGCAACGCGGCGGCCGTGCCCGGCGCGAGGAACAGCTGATCGGCGTAGCCGAGGAACTCGCCTGTTTCCGGGGATTCGGCCACGAAGAGGATGTTGGCGCAGCGCGCGGCCCAGGCGTCGAAGCACGACTCGCTGAAGTTGGGGCCGAACCACGCCTGCCCCAGCGCTTCGGCGCTGGCGTGTGCGGCGCGGTCGTGCAGTGGCGCGGTGCGCGCACGTACCCCGTCAACCTCACAGAAGATCATCGAAGGATCATCGAAGGATCGTCGAAGGATCGTCTCACGCGATCGAGCGGAGCTGCCGGCCGGTGGCGTCGCGTGGCATTACGTGCCGGTGGCGCGCTTTGGCACCGATCGCGGTATGCGATCGACGCTGGCACACAGGCCACGCACGGGGCACACGCCGCACTTGGGGGCACGCGCCGAACAGACGAGGGCCCCCAGCTCCATGAGTGCCTGATTGTGTGTCCAGCACTGCTTTCCGCTGCGCGGGAGCAGCTGTTCGGCCAAATGCCAGAGGCGCTTGAGCCCGGCCCCACTCTTGGGGTTGAGCTCAGGGGCGAAGACCCGGTGCAGGACACGCGCGACATTCGTGTCCACGAGCGCCGCACGCTTCTCGTACGCGAACGAGGCCACGGCCCCCGCCGTGTAAGCGCCCACACCGGGCAACGCGCGCAGCTGCTCGGGCTCACTGGGAATGACGCCATCACGTGTGGCCGTCACGTGGCGCGCGAGCTGGTGGAGATTGCGCGCCCGAGCGTAGTATCCGAGCCCCGCCCAGTACTCCATGACCGAGTGCGAACGGGCCCGCGCGAGCGTGGGCAGATCGGGAAAGCGTTCGAGAAAACGCCGGTAGAAGTCCAGCACCCGTGACACCTGCGTTTGCTGGAGCATGAGCTCCGAAATCAGGATGCGGTACGGGTCGCGGGTCTGCCGCCAGGGCAGGTCACGCGAGTGCTTGCGGAACCAGGCATGCAAGCGCCGCCGAAAGGCGGTGGCCGTTTCAGGGGGCGGGGCAACGAACGACGGGGCGGCGACGCGCGGAGACATGAGGCGCAAAGCTAAAGGATCGCCGGCGCCCCTTCACCCCCTGGGCACCGCGGGTCATCCCCGTTCGAGCGCGTCGAGGCGCTGCCGCGCCAGCAGCAACGGCACCGCGGTCGCCGCCGCGCACACCAGTACCCCCATGGCAAACGGCACCGCCAGGTCCAGCGGATCACGCACGCGCCCGAAATGCTCGGCCACCACCCAGCGGGCCGCCGGACGTCCAGCGAGGTACGCCACCACGCCAATGAGGCCGATGGCGGTGATCATGAACAGGAGGCCGCCGAAGGAGGTGGGAATCTGGGCGGCATTTTCGGAATCGAAGCGCGGATAGAAGGTGCCGTACCCCAGCGCCAGCGCGGTCAGCGGGAACACCAGCGCCGTGATGGACACCAGCGACACCAGATGCACGAACGGCGTGACGCGCAGCATGACGTTGGTGGCTCCCACGAGTACCAGCGCCAGCACCAGCAGCGGCACGGCGCCCACCCAGAACTTGGCCCACAACAGCTCGCCCATGGGGAGCGGACTCGAACGCAGCAGCCACAGCGCGCGCCCCTCAAGTGAGACGCTCGGAAAGACGAAGCGCGCGGCGATCGACGCCAGTACGAAGCCGGCCAGCGCCAGATTGAGGAAGGGAATGAGGTTGCGCAGCAGAACCGTTACGCCTTCGCCATTGAGTGGCAGGTAACGCACGTTGGCCACGTAGACCACCAGCAGGACCGCCAGCAGCACGAGCTGTGACCACTGGGTGCTGTCGCGGGCGAAGACCCGCATTTCCTTGAGGACCAGCTCACGACGCCGCGGGCCAAGGAAGGTGAGTGCACGATCGAGCCACGGCCGGGCACTGCGTGCCGTGCCGCGCTTGGTGGCTCCTTCCTGCGCCATGCTGTAGGCGCGGCGCCACCCGCGCGCGTACAGCACATGTCCCACTCCCACCAGCACGGCGGCCGCCGCCCAGAGGCGCAGCAGCGGTTGCCACGCGGCCTTCCCTTCGAGGTACTTCACCACCGCCGCGCTCACCCACTCGCTGGGAAGCCACGGCGAACTCGGGGTGTCGAGGGCGGCCACGAACTGCATGAAGTTGGCGAAGCCTTCGGGACGCGCGAGCTGCTCGGGGCGCGCCGCGCGGAAGAGCAGCACGAGTCCCGCCACCGCCAGAGCCGCGATCACGCTCAACAGGTCCCGTGTGCGGCGCGCGGGAAAGATGTTCACCAGCAGCAACGTCACCGCCGAACCGAGGGCGGCGGGAATGAGCAGGAACGGAACGAATACCGCGAGCGCGAAGAGCACGAAGTCGAGCCCTCCGCGATAGGCCACGCCGTAGGCACCCACCAGCGGGACCAGCAGCAGCGCCACCATCCAGCTCGAGTGCAACGCGGTCTCAGCCAGGCGCGCCCGGTACAACGAACCACTGCGCACCGGCGCGGCCGCCAGCTGGTCGAGGTCGCGGGCCAGGAAGAAGTTCGAGAGCGCCGCGATGGTGTTCGAGAGCAGGAGGATGGAGCCGAAGGAGAGCAGGATCATGGCCAGGAGCTTGGCCGCCAGCAGCGCGCCAATGTCCTCGGCGCTGCGGAAATAGCGAAGCAGGCGCAGCGCGAGCGCGAAGGTCGCACTCCAGAAGAGCAGCGCGACGGACCCCACCACGACGACGCGCCGCAGGTCACCCTGCTGGTGGTGGCGGGTTCGATTGCGTGCCATCTGCCACTTGGGGCGCAGCAGCGACCACGCGCCGCCATCCATGGTGCCAGGCACGGGGGGCATCCCCGCCTCAGGCATCCAGCACCTCCACCAGTTCCCGCGCCACGAGGTCGCCCGTGAGTCGCAGGAAGATGTCCTCCAGGGCGTCGTCCTGTCCCGACGAGGCGCGCAGCTCGTCCATGGTCCCGCACGCCACCAACTCCCCCTTCTGCATGATGCCGATGCGATCGCACATGCCTTCGGCGATCTCCAGGGTGTGCGTACTCATCATCACCGTGTGGCCACGGCGAGTGTACTCGCGGAACAGGTCCTTGAGGATCTTCGACGACTTCGGGTCGAGACCGACCATCGGTTCGTCCACGACGATCACGGCCGGACGGTGCACGAAGGCGCTGGCGATGATCAGCTTCTGCCGCATGCCGTGGCTGTAGCTCTCCACCAACTCGTCCCGCCACGGCTCCAGGTCGAACAGGGCGAGGAGCTCGTGGCCGCGACGATCCACGTCGGGACCCGCCTCGCCATAGAGCCCGGCGCTGAAACGCAGGAACTCGATGCCGGTGAGCTTCTCGTAAATGAACGGCCGGTCCGGAATGAACCCCAGCGCGCGCTTGGCCTGCATGGGGGCGGCCAGCAGATCATGACCGGCGATCCGAATGGCACCGGCGCTGGGCTGCAGGATGCCGGCAATCATGCGCATGGTGGTCGTCTTGCCGGCGCCGTTGGGCCCCAGAAAGCCGAACAGCTCGCCGGCGGGGACCACGAGGTCGAGGGAGCGTACGGCGGTGAAGGTGCCGTACTGCTTGGAAAGCGAAGAGATCTCGATCATGCGCAATAGACGACCGAGAGCCGTCGGGCGGCACGGACCCGGCGGGGTTGTGTCGCTCCGGGGCTTCTCGCAGCTTCCACGACTATGCCTGAACCGACGATCCCCTCTGTGAATCCGCCCGCGGCGCCCGCATCCGACGCCCTCGTGGTTCGTGGGGCGCGTGAGCACAATCTGCGCAACATCAGCGTCACGATCCCGCGCGACAAACTGACGGTCGTCACCGGCTTGTCGGGTTCCGGAAAATCCTCGCTCGCGTTCGACACGATCTACGCCGAAGGGCAGCGGCGGTACGTGGAGTCGCTGTCGGCCTACGCGCGGCAGTTCCTCGGGCTCATGGAGAAGCCCGACGTGGACGCCATTGAAGGGTTGTCGCCGGCCATCTCCATTGAACAAAAATCGGCCGGACACAATCCGCGCTCCACGGTGGGCACGGTCACCGAGATCTACGATTACCTGCGCCTGCTGTTCGCCCGTACCGGAACACCGCACTGCCCCAGCTGCGGCCGGGCGGTCCAGCGACAGAGTCCCACGCAGATTGCCGAACAGGTCCTCGCGTGGCCCGACGGGACGCGACTCGAGATTCGCGCGCCCCTCGTGCAGGAGCGCAAGGGCGAGTTCCGCGAGCTGTTCGAAGGGGCACGGAAGCAGGGGTTCGTTCGCGCCGTCGTGGACGGGGAACTCATTGAGCTCGCCGATCCGCCCAAGCTCAACCGCCGGCTCAATCACTCGATCTCCGTGGTGGTCGATCGGCTGGTGGTACGCACGGAAGACCGCGGCCGCATCACCGATTCGGTGGAAACCGCGCTGCGGCTGGCCGAAGGACTGGTGGAGGTGGTGCGCTACGACGGTGGGGACCCACACACGGAGATGTTTTCCGAGCGCTACGGGTGCCCCACCTGCGGCATCTCCATGCCCGAGCTGGAGCCTCGCCACTTCTCCTTCAACTCGCCCTTCGGCGCCTGCGAGAGCTGCAGCGGCCTCGGGACCACCCGCAGCGTGAGCGAGGAGCTCATTCTCGGCGACCCCAGCATTTCCATTCTCGAAGGGGTCATCCTCCCCTGGGGCGAACCCGACGGCTACCTGCGCAAGGTCATCCTGCCGGGGCTGGCCAAGCTGCTCGGGTTCGACCTCAACGCACCGTGGGGAAAGATTCCGGCGTCGGTGCGCACGCAGCTCCTGTACGGCATGGGTGACGCACCACCGCGCGCGCGCCAGGCGGTCAAGAAGGCGGTCAAGGGTTCGGCGGCCAAGACGGCGGCCAAGGCGTCCGAAACGTCGTGGGAGGGGATCGTCACCCACGTGCAGCGGCGCTACGACGAGAGCAGCTCCGATGGCGTGCGTCTCGAACTCGATGCGTACATGGTGGCGGCGCCGTGCCCCGCGTGTGCCGGCAAGCGGCTGCGCCCCGAGTCCCTCGCGGTGACGGTGCACGGCAGCAACCTCGGCGATGTGGTGCAGCTGAGCGTGGCCGACGCCCTGGCCTTCTTCGAGCGCGTGCCGGTGCGCAGCGCGGGACATCCCGGTCTCGATCCCGGCATTGCGGGTCCCATTCTCAAGGAAGTCCGCGAGCGGTTGCGTTTTCTCGTGGACGTGGGACTCGACTACCTCACGCTCAATCGCAGCGCCGAATCCCTTTCCGGCGGCGAGGCGCAGCGCATTCGCCTGGCCACGCAGATCGGGTCCCGGCTGGTGGGGGTACTGTACATCCTCGACGAGCCGAGCATCGGTCTGCACCAGCGCGACAACGGACGGCTGCTGGGCACACTCAAGCAGCTGCGCGACCTTGGCAACACGGTCATCGTGGTCGAGCACGACGAGGAGACCATTCGCGAGGCCGACTACCTCATCGACCTTGGCCCCGGTGCGGGCAAGCACGGGGGCGAGGTCATTGCCGCCGGCTCGGTGCAGGATGTGCTGGACACGCCGGCGTCGATCACGGGTGCCTATCTGCGTGGAACGCGCCGTATCCAGGTGCCCGTGGCCCGTCGGCCGCGTGATGCCGCGCGCACGCTCACGGTGCACGGCGCACGGGAGAACAATCTCAAGGATGTCACGGCGGAGTTTCCCCTCGGTTGCTTCGTGGCCGTCACCGGCGTGTCCGGCTCGGGCAAGTCCACGCTGGTGACGGACATTCTGCAGAAGGCGCTCTCCCGTCACTTCTTCCGGGCGCGGGTGCTGCCGGGGCTCCACACGCGCATCACGGGACTCGATCATCTCGACAAGATCATCGACATCGACCAGAGTCCCATTGGCCGCACGCCGCGCTCGAATCCGGCCACCTACACGGGGGTCTTCACGCCGGTGCGCGAGCTGTTTGCGGAGTTGCCCGAGGCCAAGATCCGCGGCTACGGCCCGGGTCGATTCTCCTTCAACGTGAAGGGCGGGCGTTGCGAGGCGTGCCAGGGTGACGGACTCGTGAAGATCGAGATGCACTTCCTCCCCGACGTGTTCGTGCCGTGTGACGTGTGCAAGGGGAAGCGCTTTAACCGCGAAACGCTTGAGGTGCGCTTCCGCGGGTTGAGCATTGCCGAGGTGCTCGACCTCACCGTGGAGGATGCGTGCGGTGTGTTCGAGCATCAGCCGCGCATCGTGCAGAAGCTCGAGACGCTGCGCGACGTGGGACTCGGGTACATC
Organism: Gemmatimonas sp.; assembly: GCF_027531815.1. Lineage (NCBI taxonomy): Bacteria > Pseudomonadati > Gemmatimonadota > Gemmatimonadia > Gemmatimonadales > Gemmatimonadaceae > Gemmatimonas > Gemmatimonas sp. Next base: position 26,605 of record NZ_JAPZSK010000007.1, read on the forward strand.
CATCTCGGGCAAAGCGCGACGACGCTCTCCGGCGGCGAAGCGCAGCGCGTGAAGCTCGCCACGGAACTGTCGAAGCGGGACACGGGGCGCACCCTGTACATCCTCGATGAGCCCACGACCGGGTTGCACTTCGAGGACGTGCGCGTACTGCTCGACGTGCTGCACAAGCTGGTGGACCGCGGCAACACGATTCTGGTGATCGAGCACAACCTCGACGTCATCAAGACCGCCGATTGGCTGGTGGACCTCGGACCCGAAGGTGGCGTGCGGGGTGGAACCATTGTGGCGCAGGGCACGCCGGAGGAGGTCGCGCGCGTGCCGCAGAGCCACACCGGTCGCTACCTTGCCCCCATGCTGCGCGTCTGAGGCGCGGACGCGGCGGCGGCGTCGCGACATCGCCCTCGGTCGCTACATTGCCCATCTATGGTTTCCCTTCTCGACATCATCGGCCCCGTCATGGTCGGGCCAAGCTCCAGTCACACCGCCGGCGCCTGTCGCCTGGGGCTGCTCGCGCGCTGCCTTGTGGGGGGCACGCCCGACACGGCGCACATCGAGTTGCACGGCAGCTTTGCCCGTACCGGTGAGGGGCACGGTACCGACAAGGCGCTGGTGGGTGGACTCATGGGCTTTCGCCCCGACGACGAGCGGCTGCGCACGGCGCTCGAGATCATGGAGCGCGAGGGACTCCAGTACACCTTCGAAAAGACGTCGCTCGGCGACGAAGCGCACCCCAACACCGTGCGCATCTCGCTGGAGCGCGGGGGGCGGCGGTCGGTCATGGTTGGCGCATCGCTCGGCGCGGGCCGTGTACTCGTCACGGAGATCGACGGGTACCCGGTGGAGGTATCGGGCAACTTGCACACGATCGTCCTGGTGGCACACGACGTGAAGGGTTCGGTGGCTCGCATCGCCGGCATTCTCGCGGAGGCCGATGTGAACATCGCCACGCTCAAGCTGTCGCGGAAACAGCGGGGAGGCGACGCGTTCATGGTCATCGAGGTGGATGACCAACCTCGTGAGGCCGTGCGCGACGCCATTCGGGCGCTTCCGTGGGTAACGTGGGCCTTCCGCCTCGACAAGGTGAGTGCATGACCGCGCCGCTGCGCGCAGGAGCACGCTGATGTTCAAGAGTCTGGCGGACGCGATCCGCGAAGCGGAAGCGCGGCAGACCACCCTTGCCACCGTCGCGCTCGAGGCCGAAGCGCAGGACCAGGGGCGCCCCGTGGAGGAGATCCGTGATGCGCTGCGGCGCGCGCTGCAGGTGATGCGTGGCGCCGTCGATCGCGGTCTGGTGGGCGACCTGCGCAGTGCGTCGGAGCTCGTGGGTGGCGATGCGGCCAAGCTGCGTACGGGGCCGGCCGGCCCACTGGCGGGTACGGCCTTCCGCGATGTGCTGGCGCGGGCGCTGGCGGTGCAGGAGGTGAACGCAGCCATGGGCGTGATCGTGGCGGCGCCCACTGCGGGCGGTGCCGGTGTCCTCCCCGCCGTGCTCACGGGACTGGCGGCCGCCCAGGGGATCGATGACGAACGCGTGGTCGATGCGCTGGCCACGGCCGGTCTCATTGGCGCCGTGGTGGCGGAGCGGGCTTCGCTGTCGGGGGCGGAAGGCGGATGTCAGGCCGAGACCGGTGCCGCGGCCGGTATGGCCGCCGGCGCGGCCGTGGAAATGCTCGGCGGCTCCCCGCGCCAGGTGGGGCACGCCACGGCGCTGGCGCAGCAGGGCACGCTCGGGCTGGTCTGTGATCCGCTCGGCGGTTTGGTGGAATTGCCCTGCGTCTTCCGCAACGCCACCGGCGCTGCGATTGCGCTCGCGGCCATCGAAATGGCCATGGCGGGCGTCGAATTCGCGATCCCGGCCGACGAAGTGATCGACACGATGGGGGAGATCGGCGCGAGCATGGACGTGCGCTACCGCGAGACCGCCGGCGGCGGTCTCGCGGCCACGCCGACCGGACGCCGACTTGCGCGAGAGCGCCTGTACGAGCTGAAGCGCACCGGTGGGTGAGCGGGGGGGCGCGGGAGGCGGGGGCACCGCTGGGGCGGCTGCTGCCGCCCTTGCGTGGCGCGCCGGTCTGCTGCTGACCGGCCTGCTCGTGGCGGGGTGCGATCGCGTGGGAGGCAGCCAGCTGCGGTGGGTGCGCCAGGGCGACGTGGTGCTGCGCGAGACCCACCGCAGTGGGCGCTTCGCCGACGACGCGCTGGAAGAAGCGTCGGGCGCCGTGGTGTCGGTAGGGGAGCCCGGCGTGATCTGGAGTCAGAACGACAGCGGGAACGACGAAACGCTGTTTGCCTTCGACAGCACGGGGCGCGCCCTCGGGCGGGTCGACGTGAAAGGGGCGAAGAACCGGGACTGGGAAGCGCTGGCCACCGGTCCTTGCAATGAGGGACAGTGCCTCACCATTGGCGACGTCGGTGACAACGCGGCCTATCGCGGAACGCTCACGTTGTACCAGCTCGCGGAGCCGCGCGCCGCCATGGGCACGGTGCGGGTGCTGCGGTCGCTCGATGTGCGCTATGCCGATGGATCGCACGACGTGGAGGCGATGTACGCCGGCGCCGATGGCGGCCTGTGGCTGGTGACCAAGCGCCCCGCGCGAGGTGCCGGCGGTGCGTGGCGCCCGGTGCGCGTGTACCATGTGCCCCGGGCGGCGTGGGGACAGGGGGCCGAGTATACGGCGGCGGTGGTGGACTCGCTGCCGCTCATCCCCGAACGTGGCACGGCGCACAACTGGGTAACCGACGCCAGCCTGTCGGCACCGCTGGTCGACGGCCGGCGACGCCTGGCCCTGCTCTCGTATGGCGCGGTGCATGTGTTCGATGCCGATCCGGCCACCGGACGTCCCGGTGCCCTGGTGGCCCGATGTGCCCTCCCCATTCGCGAGGATACCGCCGAGGGGCTCACCTGGCTCGCCGACGGTCGCCTGCTGCTCGTCACCGAGGGGCGGCAGGGCGCGATCTATGTCGGCCGCTGTCCCTGACCCGTTTGCGGCGTATCTTCCGCGGTGGGCGTGGGTCGTGTCGAAACGAAACCGCGCCCGCTCCCGTACGGCTCAGCAACCGAACCTCAAGGGAATCGAACATGGTCACGCGTGAAGACATCGAGGCCTTCCTCGACCGGCTCAATGCCGACGGCGCCACGTATCAGGAAGTCGAACCCGGACTCTGGGTGGTGAAGCCGGGGGGCGCACTCGATTTCGATGTCGTCGTCACCCACAACCCGCCGGTGGTGCTGTTGCGCGTGAAGGTGATGCCCCTGCCGGCAGACGCCGCCGAATCGGCCGCGCTCAACCGTCGCCTCCTGGAGCTGAACGCCACCGACCTGTTGCATGGCGCGTACGGAATCGATGGCGATGCCGTGGTGCTCACCGAGGCGCTCGAACTCGCGCACCTTGACTTCGAAGAGTTCCTGGCGTCGTTCGAAAGCATGACACTTTCGCTCACCGGACATTTGCGTGAGCTGGCCGCCTTCCGCGAGGCTCGCTGATCCATGGGTATCTTCGATCGTCTTTCGACGCTGATCAAGTCGAACCTGAACGACCTCATCTCCTCGGCGGAAAACCCCGAGAAGATGCTGAACCAGATCATCGTCGACATGCGCAATCAGTTGGCGAAGGCCAAGCAGCAGGTCGCTGCCGCCATCGCCGACGAGAAGCGCCTCAAGGATCAGGCGGAAGCCGAGTTCAAGCTGGCCGACGACTGGGAGAAGCGCGCCATGCTCGCGGTGCAGGAAGGGCGCGACGACCTGGCCAAGCAGGCGCTCATGCGTGGGCAGGAGCATCTCGAGCACGGGCAGCAGCTGGCGGCCACGTGGGAGGCACACAAGCAGGAGACCGAGAAGCTCAAGCAGTCGCTGCGCGATCTCAACGACAAGATCGAGGAAGCGAAGCGCAAGAAGAACCTGCTGCTGGCGCGCCAGCGGCGTGCCGAGGCCCAGGCGCGTATCTCGCAAACGATGTCGGGGCTATCGGAGAACTCGGCGTTCGAAGCGTTTGCGCGCATGGAGGAGAAGATCACCGCCAACGAGCGTCAGCTGCAGGCCGCGCAGGAGATCGACGAGGAGTTCAGCGGCGATCGGCTGGCCGGCGAGTTCAAGCAGCTCGAGCGTGCGTCCGGTGGCGTGTCGGCCGACTTGCAGCTGTCGGCGCTCAAGCAGCGTATGGGCATGCTGAGCGCTGGTGCCCCGGCACCGTCGCGTCAGCTTGGCGCAGGGCCCACGGAGGCGGCCGCTCCGTCCGCCCCACCGGCGCAGCTGCCGGCCTCGACGTCTCCCGCGGCGGCATCTGACGCGAAGACCGCCGAAGCCGATCTGATCGCCGAAATCGAGCGGCTCGGGCAGACGAATCCCGGGCGCTGAATCGGCGGGTTGATCCTGCCCCAGGGTCGCAACGCGGCGTCTCCGTAGGCACGGGGACGCCGCGTTGCCATGGCACCGTGGTGTGGCGCCGCGTGGCAAAGGTAGGGTGTGCACGATTTCGATGACACACGCCACGCGTGCATCGTGCATCGTGACGCATGACCTCTGCATCGCGTCCGCTGCTGTCGCTGGTGAACGCCTCCGCCGAATGGCAGGCGGGGCTTCCCCCGCTGTGCCGTGCAAGCGTGCGGCTCCTCGATCGGGTGCACTTCAGCGTGCGGCAGGGCGACTGCATCGTGGTGCACCATCGCGACCCGTCCAGCGCCACGGTGCTGCTGGCCGCGCTGCGTGGTCACGGCGCACTGACCGTGGGCGCGCACCTCACTGGTGAACGTCTCGTTCGCACGGGGGTGCGTATCCGGCGCTGCAGCATCAGTCTCGAGGCAATGCAGGCGGTGCAGGAGGGATGGGGCAGCGCGCCTGAGGAGGCGGCGTCATCACCGGGCCGCGCCGTGGTGTATCTGCTGCGCGCCACACGGCGGCGCCCCGAGGTCGCCGGTACGCGTCAGCAGTGGCGGCAGTGGGCGCAGCGCGCACGCACAGCCGGAGACGCCCTGGTGCTGGTAACCCAGCACGTCGCGCACGGCGACGATCCTGCGGTCGCACGGCCTCGCGCCGCGCTGCACGAACCGGCACCGCACGGGTATTCCCTGTCCCGGGAGGGGAGCCGGGTGATGCGTCTGCACCACGGACGCCTGTTCGACATGCCACTGAGGGAATGATGGGTCGCCAGCGGTGGTGGCAACGCCGCGCGCCCGAGGCCGAAGCCCCGGGCGCGCCGGTCGAACGAACGGTGGCGAGGCCGCTCGGACCTACTGCCCCAGCTGATTGGCCGGGGTGCTGGCCGGGTAGTAGCGGTGGCGCACAGCGCTGCGCTTGGCGTCGATGTCCCACAGCGTGCTCTGCACCATCATGCCACGCATGCGGCGCTGGTTGGTGATGGGAGCCGGCGTGTAGCTGGTGCCCACCACGGGCGGCAGCGGCGCAAGCGCTTCGTGCGCGATCACGTCAGCGACGTTGGGGTACTTCACCGTCCCGTCGGTCTTCTGCATGATGAAGACGCGGCCCACGACCGGGCGCCCGTTGATGAGCGTCTGCCCCGTCACGGGGTCCACCGGCCAGGCGGCGGGCGCGGCCGGCGCCGGAGCCGCGGCGGCAAGGGCGGCGGGCTGAAGGGCAGCGGTCATCGCGGGCGCCAGCGCATCCTGCACCGCCAGCGAGTCGGTCGCGGTGCTGTCCGGCGCGGAGTTCTGCCCGGTCGACGAGTCGGTGGCCGGTGCGGCGGGTGCCGCCGGCTGGGAGGGGGGCGGCATGAGCACGACCTGAGCGGCCCGACCGCTGCGCGCCGTGATGCCCACGGCGATCAGGGCCGCCACGACGGCGGCGTAGCGGGCGCGGGATGAACGCGGTGACGAGAACGACGCTGCACGCATGGTCGGTACCGGACGAGGGTGGGGAGCCGAGGGGGGTGACAGGCCCCCTACATTCAACGCGTTACTTTGCGTGGAGATCCCGCGCGTTTCAAGGTTTCTGCCTCCGCCACCTGCGCCAATGCCCGAGTTCCGCCTGTACAACACGCTCACGCGCCGCGTCGAGCCGTTCGCGCCCGCCGATGGACAGACGGTGCGCATGTACACGTGTGGACCCACGGTCTACAACGCGGCCCACCTCGGCAATTTCCGCACGTTTCTCTTCGAGGACCTGCTGCGGCGGGTGTTCCGGTTGGCCGGCTGGCAGGTGGAGCAGGTCATGAACCTCACCGACGTGGATGACAAGATCATCCGCAAGGCGCAGGCGAATGGCCAGCACATCCTTGAGGTCACCGAACCCTATACCGAACTCTTCCACACCGACCGCCGATACCTGCGGATCGAGGACGCCGAGCGGTACCCCAAGGCCACAGAGCACATCCCGGAAATGATCGCGCTGGTCGAGCGGCTGGTGGCCAACGGCGTGGCCTACGTGGCCGACGACGGGTCGGTGTATTTCGCGATCGACCAGTTCGCCGATTACGGGAAGCTCTCGCAGCTCGACAAGCGCGAGGTGAAGAGCGGGGCGCGGGTGGCGCAAGACGAGTACGCCAAGGAAAACGCCCAGGACTTTGCGCTCTGGAAGGCGGCCAAGCCCGAGGACGAGGCCACCGGGGCCGCTTGGGACTCGCCCTGGGGGCGCGGTCGTCCCGGCTGGCACCTGGAGTGCTCGGCGATGGCCATGAAGTACCTCGGCGAGACGTTCGACCTCCACGCCGGGGGCATCGACCTCATTTTCCCGCATCACGAGGACGAAATCGCCCAGAGCGAAGCGGCCACCGGCAAGCAGTTCGCGCGCTGCTGGTGCCACGGGGAGTTCCTGCTCACCGATGGCGCCAAGATGGCCAAGCGGGTCGGCAACGTGGCCAACGTGGTGGAGTTGCGGGAGCAGGGGATCAGCGGGACCGCCTACCGGCACTTCGTGTTCAGCGCACACTACCGCAAGCAGCTCAATCTGGGCGAGGACTCGCTCGAGCAGTCGCGGGCGGCGGTGAACCGCATTGGGGCCTTTGCCAGGCGTCTGGCCGAGGCGACCGGTGCCACCCCGCCACTCGCCGCTGCGGCCACACGGGCGGAGAAGGCGTTTCTCGACGCCCTCTTCGACGACCTCAACGCCCCCGAGGCCATGGCGGCGCTGTTCACCTTCATCACCGAGGCCAACCGGGAGCTCGACGCCGGGGGAACGGACGGGGCCGCGCTGGAACGGGCGCGGGCGGCGTTCCGCCTCATGGATTCGGTGCTCGATCTCGTCCCTGAGCAGGATACGGAAAGCGAGCTGGCGGCCTGGGTGGAGGAGCGCCTGGCCGCCCGTCGCGCGGCCCGGGAGCGTCGGGATTTTGCTGCCGCCGACCAGGTGCGCGCCGAGCTCACGGCGCGGGGCATCCTCATCGAGGATGGCCCGGGCGGGACGCGCTGGCGACGCGGCTGACGGTCGCGGCGACTGGGGCGGGGGAGCTACCGCGCGGCACCTCGCCCCATTAGCATTGGGGTCTCTGGGAGTTCGGGTCCTTTCTGCTGACGTAGCTCAGTTGGTAGAGCAGCTGATTTGTAATCAGCAGGTCAGGGGTTCGAGCCCCCTCGTCAGCTTTCGCGGTACTCGCGCGGCGGCCGGCGGAACTTGGGTGGGGTACTCAAGTGGCCAACGAGATCAGACTGTAAATCTGACGGCGCAAGCCTTCGAAGGTTCGAATCCTTCCCCCACCATGGCAGGACCGCCGGCGCAGTGGCGGGTAGCACCGTAAGCACGCGGGAGTAGCTCAGCTGGTAGAGCGCAAGCCTTCCAAGCTTGATGTCGCGGGTTCGAGCCCCGTCTCCCGCTCTGTTGGTGAAGGTGCAGGACGCTCACGTAGCTCAGTCGGCAGAGCACATCCTTGGTAAGGATGAGGTCACCGGTTCGATCCCGGTCGTGAGCTCTTTTCAGAGGCCATCAGTGCCCCCGTCGCCAGGAGCGCGACGGGGGCACTGGCGTTTGCGCCGGCCGTGACAAACGCGTCCGTGCGAATGGGCTTGGGGCGGCTCATGGCGTCGCGCGTGCTGAGCGGCCGCCACCTCTGCCGGTGAGTCATGGTGCACGTGGCCCGCGAGACTCCTGCGCGTGTGGCGGTCGTCGATGACGAGACAGGTGGTGCCGGTGGTCCCCGCGCCGGGGGTTGGTCGCTATTGACTGTCTGTTCGGGAGCGATTCGGGTGGGGCTGCAGACCGGTAAGGTGCTGCTCTACCGACACTTGCATACTTGGACCGCTCGGTGTGGATAGCTTGGGCGCGTGACTTGCGGGGGGCGTCCGGCGCTACTACGTTGCAAGGCTCACCCCACTTCGGTGAAAGCCGGAGGTGGGTCCGAACTATCGGGAATTTTCGAAGAGCTGTGACGGAGCCGGGATATGCCGCGCGAGAAGATCATCCTCGGGTGCACCGAGTGTAAGAACCGCAACTACTTCACGATGAAGAACAAGCGTCTTCATCCGGAACGCGTGGAGTGGAAGAAGTACTGCCCGCGCTGCAACAAGCATCAGCTCCACAAGGAAACCAAGTAAGCCATGACGGCACCCGTCGAGGTTTCCCGTCCGGGGCTCGGCACGCGGCTGGTCACGTTCTACCATGACGTGATCGCCGAGATGAAGAAGGTGACGTGGCCGGATCGCCCGCAGCTGCAGTCGGCGACCGTCCAGATCATCATCTTCGTGCTGATTCTTGGAGCGCTCATCGGCCTGGTGGACGTGGCGCTGCAGTTTGCGCTCGTCCGCCTGCCGTCCATGCTTTTCGGTCGCTGACGTGATGCCCATGTCCGTGTCGATGCTCGAGCACCGCTGGTACGCCATTCAGACGACGTCCGGCCACGAGAACAAGGTGCAGCGTCTGATCCAGCGCAAGATCGACATGGATCCGGCGCAGCCCGAGGATCGCCTGATTCGTCAGGCGCTCGTGCCGACGCAGGAAGTCGTGGAAATCAAGAACGGCAAGAAGGTGGCGGTGGAGCGGAAGATCTTCCCGGGGTACGTGCTCGTGGAGATGGTGGCGTCGCAGGATACGCTGCACGAGATCAACGCTATTCAGGGTGTCATCAAGTTCGTGGGCAAGGATCGCGATCCCATGCCGCTGCGCGACGACGAAGTGCGTCGGTTGCTGGGGCAGGCGGATCCGGCCGACGAGGGCCCGGTGCGCGAGGAGATTCCGTTCCTCGTGGGGCAGGCAGTGGCCATCACGGAAGGTCCGTTCGCGGACTTCAACGGGACGGTCGAGGAGATCCTGCCGGACAAGGGCAAGGTGCGGGTGTCGGTGAGCCTGTTCGGTCGGCCGACGAGCGTGGAGCTGGATTACCTGCAGCTGCGCGGGTACTGAGAAGCAGTCTCGAGTTGTGAGTTCCAAGTCATTGAGTACTGAAAACTCATCACTCGGAACTTCGGACTGTTGTTGCCGGACGCCGCCACCACTCGGCGCAAAACAACGTGGCAGCTAGACCGTTGCGGGATGGTCCCGCGGCGGAACTCGCGATGAGGAAGTCGCATGGCCAAGAAGGTCACTGGATTCGTCAAGCTGCAGATTCCGAGCGGCAAGGCGAACCCGGCGCCCCCGGTAGGTACGGCCCTCGGTCCCCAGGGTATCAACATCATGGGGTTCTGCAAGGAGTTCAACGCTCGCACGCAGGGCGGGGATATGATCATTCCCGTCGAGGTCACGATCTACGCGGACAAGTCGTTCACCTTCATTCTGAAGACTCCGCCGGCGGCGGAGCTCATCAAGAAGGAGATCGGCGTGGACAAGGGCTCGGGTCAGCCGAACAAGGTAAAGGTGGGAACGATCACGCGGGCGCAGCTCGAGAAGATTGCGACCACGAAGATGCCCGACCTCAATTGTGAGAGCATGGAGAGCGCCGTGGCGATGATCGCCGGGGCCGCGCGGTCCATGGGCATCACGGTCAAGGACTGAGTCGCATGAACACGCATGGAAAGAAGTACCGCGCGGCGAGTGAGCGGCGCGACCAGGCCAAGGCGTACGACTCGAAGCAGGCGATCGCGCTGGTGAAGGGCATGGCGTTCGCCAAGTTCGACGAGACCGTCGAAGTGGCGATCCGCCTCGGCGTCGATCCGCGTCATGCCGACCAGGTGGTCCGTGGCACCGTCGTGTTGCCGGCTGGTACGGGCAAGACGATGCGCGTGCTTGTCATCGCCGCTGGGGCCAAGGTGCAGGAAGCGCAGGACGCCGGCGCCGACTTCGTGGGCACCGAGTTCCTGCAGAAGATCAAGGACGGCTGGCTCGACTTTGACGTGCTGATCGCGACCCCCGACCAGATGGGCCAGTTGGGCCAGCTCGGTCGCGTGCTCGGTCCGCGTGGCCTCATGCCGAATCCGAAGGCCGGCACGGTCACGTTCGACGTGGCGAAGGCGGTGCGCGAGTCGAAGGGCGGCAAGATCGAGTTCCGCGTCGACAAGGGCGGCAATGTGCACGCGCCCATCGGCAAGGTGTCGTTCACCCCCGAGCAGCTCGAGTCCAACTTCACTGCGCTGCTGGACACCATCGTGCGCGCCAAGCCGGCGGCTGCGAAGGGTGTGTACATCCGCAACGTCGCGATCTCCAGCTCCATGGGTCCTGGCGTCACCATCGACACCACGCCGTTCCGGTAAGAGGGAGACGCAACCATGAAAGCCAAGCCGAAGGCCAAGAAGGCCGACAAGCAGATCCTGGTGGACAGCCTGAAGGCGTCGATGGAAGGCGCGCAGGCGCTCTACTATACCGACTTCACGGGGCTGAACGTGAAGCGCATGACGGAGCTCCGTCGCCGGTTCCGCAAGGCCGGTGTCGAGTACGTCGTGATCAAGAACACGCTGGCGCTCCGGGCCGTGAACGAAAGCGGACTGGTGGCGCAGCGCCTGAAGGGCCCGACGGGGGTGGTGGTGGCGAAGGATGCCATCACGGCAGCCAAGGTTCTCTCCGACTTTGCGAAGGAGAACGACCAGAAGCCCGCCGTGAAGGGTGGCATCTACGAGGGCAATGCGGTCGACGAGGCGATGGTCAAGAAGCTGGCCTCGCTGCCGAACCGCGAAGAGGCGCTCTCGATCTTCGCCGGCTACCTCAACAGCATCCCGATGATGTTCGCCCTCGCCCTCGACGCCCGTAAGGCGCAGCTCGAAGGCTCCAACTGAGTTCCCCAGGCGTACGCCTGATTACACGCCCCAGGACCCCTGGGGGACATTCACGGAGAACGTTTTACCATGGCTAACACGACCCTGAGCAAGGACGAGATCCTCGACGCGATCGGCGCGATGAGCGTCATCGAGCTCTCCGATCTCATCGAAGCGTTCAAGACGAAGTTCAACGTCACCATCGCCGCCGTGGCGGCGGGCGGCGGCGGCGGCGCGGCGGCGGCGGCTCCGGCGGCTGAAGAGCAGACCGAATTCACCGTCATCCTCAAGGAAGCCGGCGCGAAGAAGATCCAGGTCATCAAGGTGGTGCGCGAGCTCACCGGCCTGGGCCTGAAGGAAGCGAAGGACCTGGTCGACGGCGCGCCCAAGACGCTGAAGGAAAATGTGTCGAAGGACGAAGCCGCGCAGATCAAGGCCAAGCTCGAGGCCGAAGGCGCTGGCGTCGAAGTCAAGTAATCCGTCGGCCCTCCAGCCACCGGCTTACGTCGACACCCTGTAGTTCCGCCGTTGTAACGCTCCGCCCCGGGGGCTCCGGTCACGAAAAAGTGACCGGAGCCGTCGGGGACGGAGCGCTTTGCGCCCCCGGGCGGCCGAACGGCCTCCCCGGGACCGCGCGCCCCGCCAGAGGGTGAGCCCCTTAAGGATATGATGAACCAGATCTCGTTCGCGAAGCTCGAGACGGGCATGGACATGCCCCACCTGCTGGACATCCAGACGCGCGCCTTCGAGTCGCTGCTGCAACTGGATGCCGCGCAGCAGGAGCGCGAGGACGTCGGCCTCGAGCGCGTCTTCAAGGACCTGTTCCCGATCACGGATGTCCACGAGAACTTCTCGCTGGAATTCGTGCGGTACTCGCTGGGTGAGCCCAAGTACACGGTCGCCGAATGCATCGAGCGCGACATGACTTACTCGGCCCCACTCAAGGCCACCCTCCAGCTCGTCATTTTCGAGGATACCGGCGACGGCAAGCGTCCCCGGAACATCATCGAGAAGGAAGTCTATCTCGGTGAACTGCCGCTCCTCACCGAGCTCGGCACCTTCGTCATCAATGGCGCCGAGCGCGTCATTGTCTCGCAGCTGCATCGCTCGCCGGGCGTGGTGTTCGAGGAGAGCACGCACCCCAACGGCCAGCGTCTGCTGTCGTCGCGGATCATTCCGTTCCGCGGTTCGTGGGTCGAGTTCACCGTGGACATCCACGACGTGATCTACGTCCACATCGACAAGAAAAAGAAGTTCCCCGCCACGGCGCTGCTCCGGGCCTTCGGCTACGGCGAAAACCGCGACATCCTGCGGCTCTTCTTCGCCGAGCGCGAGCTCGACCTCATGAAGAAGCGCGAAACGCGCAACGACATCCGTGAAGTGCTCGGCGCCATCATCGCCGAGGACATCACGCTCGAGGGTGAAGTCACCGCCGAGGATGCGCCGAAGCCGAAGACCAAGAAGGCCAAGGCCGAACGTGAGCGCAACGAAGCGGCGCTGCTCGTGCGCGAGGGCGATGAGCTCACCGAAGAGGTGCTCAATCGCCTTGTGCGCCAGGGCGTCAAGAAGATCAAGGTCTTCGCCTCGTACACCCAGATCGACCTGCGCGACGAACAGGACGCGATCGACCGGGGAGAGCGCGAAGTGCGCCGCACCCTGGCCCGCGACGTGATCGACGCCGACACCGGTGAAGTCGTGGCCGACAAGGACACGGCCCTCACCGACGCCGTCATCAAGAAGATCCGCAAGGCGGACATCGTGAAGGTGTTCGTGTTCGTCGCCTCCGGCCGCGCCGAGTCGACGCTCATCAAGAACACGCTGGCCAAGGATCCGACCAAGCACGAAGAAGAGGCACTCAAGCAGATCTACGCGCTGCTGCGCCCGGGTGACGCACCCAATCGCGAAACGGCCAAGCAGGCGCTCGAGCGCCTGTTCTTCTCGCCCAAGCGCTATGACCTCGGGCGCGTGGGCCGCTACAAGATCAACCAGCGCCTGCGCCTCAACACGCCCATGAGCACCACGGTCCTCACGAAGGAAGACTTCGTGGAGATCATGCGCCAGCTCGTCGAGCTGCACGAGGGTCGCGGCGATGTGGACGACATCGATCAGCTGGGCAACCGCCGCATCCGCTCGGTGGGCGAGCTGATCGCGAACCAGTTCTCCGTCGGCCTCTCGCGCATGGCGCGCCTGGTCAAGGAGCGCATGTCGATCAACACCGACCCCGAGAAGATCTCGCTCGATGACCTCGTCAACGCCCGCACGGTGTCGGCCGTCATCCAGGCGTTCTTCGGGTCGTCGCAGCTGTCGCAGTTCATGGACCAGACCAACCCGCTCGCCGAGCTGACGCACAAGCGGCGTCTGTCGGCGCTCGGACCGGGCGGCCTCACGCGCGAGCGCGCCGGCTTCGAAGTCCGTGACGTGCACTATTCGCAGTACGGGCGCATGTGCCCCATCGAGACGCCGGAAGGTCCGAACATCGGCCTCATCACGTCGCTCGCCTGCTTCGCCCGCGTGAACGATCTCGGCTTCATCGAGACCCCGTACCGCATCGTGAAGGATGGGCGCGTGACCGGCGAGATCGTGTGGCTCGACGCGAACCGCGAGGAAGACGCGATCATCGCGCAGGCCAACTCGAAGCTCAATCCCGACGGTACCTTCGTCGACGGGCTGGTGCTGTCGCGCAAGCGCGGTGACCTGCCGCTCGTGCCGCCCACGGACATCGACTACATGGACGTGGCGCCGGAGCAGCTGGTGTCCATTGCCGCGGCGCTGATTCCGTTCCTCGAGCACGACGACGCCAACCGCGCGCTCATGGGCTCGAACATGCAACGCCAGGCCGTGCCGCTGCTCAACCCGGCCACGCCGCTGGTGGGCACGGGCCTCGAGGCCACGGTGGCCGTGGACTCCGGCGCGGTGATCATCGCGCGCCGGGCGGGGATCGTCACGAGCGTCACCGCCGACGAGATCATCGTGGACGCAGGGCTCATCGCCGGGAACGTGGAAACCGACCGACCGCTGGCGCGGCTGGGCCAGCTCGATCGCTACAAGCTCAAGAAGTACTGGCGTACCAACCAGGACACGGCCATCAACCAGCGCCCGCTGGTCACGATGGGACAGCAGGTCGCGAAGGGCGAAGTGCTCGCCGACGGCGCCGCCACCGAAATGGGGCAGCTGGCGCTCGGCCGCAACGTCACCGTGGCCTTCATGCCCTGGTACGGCCACAACTTCGAAGATGCCATCGTGCTCTCCGAGCGCCTGGTCAAGTTCGACGTGTTCTCGTCGATCCACATCCAGGAGCTCGAACTGCACGTGCGCGATACGAAGCGCGGGCAGGAAGAGATCACGCGCGAAATTCCGAACGTCGCCGAGGAGTCGCTGGTCGACCTCGACGAGCGCGGCATCGTGCGGATCGGCGCGCAGGTGAAGCCCGGGGATATCCTCGTCGGCAAGATCACGCCGAAGGGCGAAACCGAGCTGTCGCCGGAAGAGAAGCTGCTCACGGCCATCTTCGGTGAGAAGGCGAAGGACGTGAAGGACAGCTCGCTCAAGGTGCCGCCCGGCATGGAAGGCACCGTGATCGACGTCAAGATCTTCTCGCGCGTGGAAGATCAGGTGGTGGAGAAGGATCGCGGTGAGCGCATCGGTGAAGTGCGCCGCCTCGAGGGCGAGGAGAAGATCCGCGTCAACGAGGTGCGCGACGCCGAGCTGGCGACGCTGCTCACGGGCGAAACGATCCAGCTGGCGCTCAAGGCGGGCACCGTGGAAGAGGCGATCCCGGCCGGGACCGTGCTCACCGCGGAGATGCTCGCCGGCCTCCGCTTCGCGACGCTCGACCTCAAGACGTTCCGGGTGGAGAAGAAGGCGGCCAACGAGCGCGTGCGCGAGATCATCGACGCCGCGAACGAGGAGAAGAGCCGCATCGAGGAGCGGGCGGAAGAGCGCATCGACCGCATCCTGCAGCCCGACGAACTGCCGCCGGGCGTGATTCAGCTGGTGAAGGTCTACCTGGCCGAGAAGCGCAAGATCTCGGTGGGTGACAAGATGGCCGGCCGTCACGGCAACAAGGGTATCGTGGCGCGTATCGTCCCCGAGGAAGACATGCCGTTCCTGCCGAACGGTCGTCCGGTGGACATCGTGCTCAACCCGCTGGGCGTGCCGTCGCGCATGAACGTGGGGCAGATCCTGGAGACCCACCTCGGGTGGGCCGCGAAGCTGCTCAACTTCTACGCGAAGACGCCGGTGTTCGAAGGGGCGAACGAACGCGAAATCGGCCTGCTGCTGAAGCTGGCCGGGCTGCGGTGGGCGCGCGAAACGCTGGTGCTGGGTGAGGCGGCCAGCGACGCCACGCCGGCCGAAGTGAAGGCGCTGCTGGCCGACATCAAGCCGGACCGCCGTCTGCCGGACAAGGTGGAGCTGCTGGCCGACGCCAATCTGAACGACTTCAACGCCAAGGGGATGAGCCCCGAGACGAAGGCGCTGTTCAGCAAGGTGAAGGGCTTCGTGACCGCGGCGGCGCGCACGCTGGCGGAGCGCGAAACGGCGGCGGTGCAGGCGGCGATCGCCGTGCACCGGGCCGGTGACGAGTTGCCGGGCGATGCCACCGCGGCGTCGGCCGCGGCGGCCATTGCCAGCCTGGAGGCCGAGGCGGCGCTGTCGCCGGCCGATACGTTGCGTCGGATCGGCCAGCCCGCGCTGGCGGCCCTGCTGGCCGGGGAAAGCGATGTGGACGCGGCCGCGGCGGAGCTCATTCGCCTGGCCGGCCTCACGCCCACGGGCAAGGCCAAGCTGCGCGACGGACGCACCGGAGAGTTCTTCACCTCGCCGGTCACGGTGGGGGAGATCTACATGCTGAAGCTGTCGCACCTCGTGGACGACAAGATCCATGCACGCTCCATCGGACCCTACTCCCTCGTCACGCAGCAGCCGCTGGCGGGCAAGGCGCAGTTCGGTGGTCAGCGCTTTGGAGAAATGGAGGTGTGGGCGCTGGAGGCGTACGGCGCGGCGCACACGCTGCAGGAAATCCTCACGGTCAAGTCCGACGACGTGAACGGCCGCAGCCGTGTCTACGAGGCGATCGTGAAGGGGCAGAACCTGCCCGAACCGGGCATCCCGGAGTCGTTCAACGTGCTCGTGAAGGAACTCCAGGCGCTGGGCATCAAGGTGACGCTCGGGGCCAGCGATGGCACCGGCGTGGAGCTCATCGATGCCGGCGGCAACAGTAACGGCGGGGAGGAGTAACGCATGATCGATTTCCGCAGCTCGCGCGAAGCCCGCGCGTCGGCGTTCGACTACATGTCGGTCCGCATCGCTTCTCCGGAAGAGATCCGCGGCCCGAAGGACCCCAAGGAGCGCGAGCGGTTGGAGATGGCCGGCTTGCGCACCTGGTGGTCGTGGGGCGAAGTCACGAAGCCCGAAACCATCAATTACCGCTCCTTCAAGCCCGAGAAGGACGGCCTGTTCTGCGAGCGCATCTTCGGTCCCGTAAAGGACTGGGAATGCCATTGCGGCAAGTACAAGCGCATCCGCTACCGCGGCGTGATCTGCGACCGCTGCGGCGTGGAAGTCACGCTCAGCAAGGTGCGGCGCGAGCGCATGGGTCATATCGAACTGGCCGTGCCGGTTGCGCACATCTGGTTCTTCAAGACCCTGCCGAGCCCCATGGGCAACCTGCTCGACGTCACGCTGCGTGACCTCGAGAAGGTGATCTACTACAGCAACTACATCGTCATTGAGCCGGGCAATCAGGAGGTGCGTGAGCGCCAACTGCTCGACGAAGACGAGTACCTCACGCTGCGCCAGAAGGCCAAGGCCGAGGGTGACACGGCGTTCCAGTGCGACATCGGCGCGCCGGCCGTGCGTGAACTGCTCAAGCGCCTCGACGTCGACAAGACGGCCGAGGAGCTGCGGGGCTCCGTGGTGGGCGAGACGAGCCAGCATCGCAAGAAGCAGATGCTCAAGCGTCTCAAGATCGTCGATGCCTTCCGCACGTCGGGCGAGGGCGGCGAAATCCGCAACCGTCCGGAGTGGATGATCCTCGACGTCATCCCGGTCATCCCGCCCGACCTCCGTCCGCTCGTGCCGCTCGATGGCGGCCGCTTCGCGACGTCGGACCTGAACGACCTGTACCGCCGCGTCATCAATCGCAACAACCGCCTGCAGAAGCTCATCTCGCACCGTGCGCCGGAAGTCATCCTGCGCAACGAGAAGCGCATGCTGCAGGAAGCGGTCGACGCGCTGTTCGACAACGGGCGCCGCTCGAAGGCCATCCGTGGCCGCGGCAAGCGCCCGCTCAAGTCGCTCTCCGACATGCTCAAGGGCAAGCAGGGCCGGTTCCGTCAGAACCTGCTCGGCAAGCGCGTGGACTACTCGGGCCGTTCGGTCATCGTCGTGGGACCGGAGCTCAAGCTGCACCAGTGCGGCCTGCCCAAGGCCATGGCGCTCGAGCTCTTCAAGCCGTTCATCATCCACAAGCTGGTGGAGAGCGGCGAGGCGGAGACGGTGAAGCGCGCCAAGAAGATCGTGGAGCGCGAGAACGCGATGGTCTACGAGGTGCTGGAAGGCATCATCAAGGACCACCCCGTGCTGCTCAACCGCGCCCCCACGCTCCACCGTCTGGGCATTCAGGCGTTCGAGCCGGTGCTGGTGGAAGGCAAGGCCATTCGTATTCACCCGCTCGTAACGACGGCGTTCAACGCCGACTTCGACGGTGACCAGATGGCCGTGCACGTGCCGCTGTCGTTCGAGGCGCAGATCGAGGCGCGCGTGCTCATGCTCTCCTCGAACAACATCCTCAAGCCCTCGGACGGCCGTCCGGTGGCCGAGCCGTCGCAGGACATCGTGCTTGGCTGCTACGTCGCCACCAAGGCGCCGTCGGCCGACTTCGACAAGAAGAAGGAAGATCCCAATTTCGTGAAGACGCTGCCGGCCTACGCCAGCTCGTCGGAAGTGGAAATGGCGATCGCCAACGGTCGGGCCAACTACCAGACGCCGATCCGCTGGCGCCTGGAAACCGAGTCGGGCTCGGAGTGGATTGGCACCACCGCCGGGCGTGTCATGTTCAACGGCATCGTCCCGAAGGCGCTGCCGTTCCTGAACAAGGACATGAAGAAGAAGGCGCTCGGGGAACTCGTGTTCGAGAGCTACCGCTCGGCGGGGCTCGCGGAAACGGTGGCCATGCTTGACCGTCTCAAGGAGTTCGGCTTCCGCAACGCGACGCGCGGCGGCGTCTCCATCGGCATCGAAGACCTGCACATTCCCAAGGAGAAGCAGGTCCTGCTCACCGAGGCGTCGGAGCGCGTAGAGCGCTTCCAGCGCGCCTACGCGACGGGCAACATCACGAACGGTGAACGCTACAACAAGGTCATCGACACGTGGACGCACGCGAACACCGACATTGCCGACGCCATGGTGAAGACCATGCGCGAGTCGCAGGGCGGGTTCAACCCGGTGTTCATGATGTTCGACTCCGGTTCTCGTGGTAGCCGCGACCAGATCCGTCAGCTGGCGGGTATGCGCGGCCTCATGGCGAAGCCGCAGAAGAAGCTCACGGGTGGTATCGGCGAAATCATCGAAAACCCGATCAAGTCGAACTTCCGTGAAGGGCTGTCGGTGCTCGAGTACTTCTCGTCCACACACGGTGCGCGTAAGGGTCTCGCGGACACGGCGCTCAAGACGGCCGACGCCGGGTACCTCACGCGTCGTCTGGTGGACGTGGCCCAGGACATGACGATTGCCGAGGAGGATTGCGGCACGATCCTGGGCATCGATACGGCAGCGCTGAAGGAAGGCGAAGACGTGATCGAGCCGCTCGCCGAGCGTCTCGTCGGCAACGTGGCGGCCGAGGATGTGTACGATCCGATGGAACGCGATGAGGCGGGGCGTCCGCGCCTGCTCGTCGAGGCGGGCTCGCTCATTTCGGAGGAAACGGCGCAGGGCATCGAGGACGCGGGCATCGAAACGGTGAAGATCCGTTCCGTGCTCACCTGCGAAGCCAAGCGCGGCCTCTGCCGCATGTGCTACGGCCGCAACCTGGCCACCATGCAGATGGTGGATCTGGGCGAGGCGGTGGGCATCATTGCCGCGCAGTCGATCGGCGAACCGGGAACGCAGCTGACGCTCCGCACCTTCCACGTGGGTGGAACGGCAGCGCGTATCGCCGAGCAGACGGCGCGCAAGACCAAGAAGGCCGGTGTCATCGAGTTCGGCGACCGTCTCGTGACCGTCGTCAACCCGGACGGCCAGAAGGTCGTGACGTCGTACGAGGGCGAGCTCATCATCAAGGCGTCGGCCGACAAGAACGCGGCGATCGAGGCGCGCCTGCAGGTGCCGCTCGGCGCGTACCTCATGGTCGAGGACGGCCAGGCCGTGAAGAAGGAAGACACGGTGTTCACGTGGGACCCGTACTCGAATCCGATCATCGCGGACGTCGAGGGAACCGTGCGCTTCGTGGACCTCGTGGAAGACGAATCGCTGGCCGAGGAGCTCGACGAACTCACGGGTCTCCGTCAGCGCGTCGTGATCGAAGACCGCGAAAAGAAGCTGCACCCGCACATCGAGATCTGGCAGAACAAGGGCGGCAAGGAGAAGCGCGTGCGCGACTTCATCCTGCCCGTGGGCGCCGTGATCACGATCGAGGACGGCGAGGAGATCAAGGCGGGCACCATTCTGGCCAAGATCAGCCGCGAGGCGTACAAGACTCGCGACATCACGGGTGGTCTGCCGCGCGTGGCCGAGCTCTTCGAGGCGCGCCGGCCGAAGGACCCGGCGACGATCTCCGAGGTGGACGGGTTCGTGCGGTTCGGCGAGATCAAGCGCGGCAAGCGCGAGGTGTTCGTGCGCCCGGCGGTCATCGACCGCGGCGTGTGGCAGGTGGACGAAAGCCAGGCGGAGCAGGTGTACGAAGTGCCGTCCGGCAAGCACCTGCGCGTGCACGAGGGCGACCGCGTGCGCGCCGGCGACCGCATCAGCGAGGGCCCGGTCAACCCGCACGACATTCTCCGCATCAAGGGGCCGCGCGCCGTGCAGGAATACCTCCTGAACGAAGTGCAGGAGGTCTACCGCCTGCAGGGCGTGAAGATCAACGACAAGCACATCGGCGTGATCGTCAAGCAGATGTTGCAGAAGGTGCGTATCGTGGAGTCGGGCGACACCGAGATGCTCGAGGGCGAGCATGTCGATCGCGCGGTCTTCCGCGAGACGAACGAGGACGCCAAGAAGCGGAAGATCACGCCGGCCACGGCGGAGCCCCTGCTGCTCGGTATCACGAAGGCCTCGCTCACCACGCAGTCGTTCGTGTCGGCGGCCTCCTTCCAGGAGACCACGCGCGTCCTCACCGACGCGGCCATTCGTGGCTCGCGCGACGACCTGCTGGGGCTCAAGGAGAACATCATCATCGGTCACCTCATCCCGGCCGGTACGGGCATGTACCGCTACCAGGAAGTGGACGTTGAGAGCGATGCGCTCCCCGAGCCGGAGCCGCTGCCGGACGCGATCGAGCCCAATTTCGATGCGCTGCTGCCGAGCTTCGAACCGTCGGCGTTCACGATGCCGGACGAGTAAACAGAGCAACGAAACGCGGGGCGGGCCTTCTGGCCCGCCCCGCGTTTCGTTGCTGCCTCTGGCGACGTGAGACCCGAGACGGGAGCGAGAGATTTGCGACCTGAGAGGGAGAGGTGAGCCCGGATCGCGGTGAGAGTTGAGTGTCCCCGCGGTGAGAATTGAGTGCGTAGGATTGGCACGAGGCGTGGGATTCGGATGACGCACCTTCGGGGCTGCTCGCCTATCGTGGCGCATGGCACACAACCCTCATGCGCTTCAGGTAGTGCAGCGCGCCTTCGCGCTCTCCGTAGATGTGCATCGACTCGCGGACCGATGCCACGAGTCGATGGCGCGAGTGTCACCCGGCATGCGCAACCAGCTGCTGAGGGCGGTCAACTCCATTGCGCTCAACCTGGCGGAAGGTGCCGGGTATCAGTCGCCCTCGAGAACGGCATCGTTCTGTACGACGGCAATAGGTTCGTGCAACGAGGTCGAGCTTCAACTGCGCCTCGCGCGTGCACTCAACGCGATCCCGGACGACTACGATGTGCTGATCGACGAAGTGGTCGAGATCAGAAAGATGTCGTACGGCTTCCGGAAGCATGTCATGGGCAGGCGAGACAAGGCCGCACCCCCCTGAGCTCTCACCGCTGGCCCGCTGACCTCTCACCGCGATCCAGGCTGCCCTCTCCCTCTCACCCATTCTGCTCTCCTGCTCACCGCTCCGATCTCACCGTCTCACCGTCTCCGCGGTGCGTCGGCGCGCGGCGATGGTTGCCGCCGTGTCCAGCCACACGCTCATCTGCTTGCGGGCCTGCTCCATGCTGGTCGCGTCGGCGGTGGTCACGGTTTCCAGCGCGCGCGTGAAGCGACCACTGCGCACGTCGGTCAGCATCGTCACCATCGCCACCGAATCGCCGCGGGCAATGAGCCACCCGCTGACGACATAATCGGCGCGCAGCGCCCAGCCCACCGACATCTTGTCGGGGAGCGTGCGGGTGGCCCGTTCGGTCAGGTCAGCCGGTACCACCTCGAACCGATCCGCCGGGATGGCCTCGCGCAGTTCGCTGGCCGCGCTCCGTGCCAGCGCGCTCACTTCACGCTTGCCCGTGGCATTGGTGAAGGCGGCCACCACGACGCGCAGGCGGCCATCGGCAGGTGGCGCCATGAGCGGCGCGACGGGCATGTTCGGGCGCGAGGCGCTGCGGGCGTCGAACACCAACGACCGTCCGCCACTCCCCGCATCGGCCGGCGGCATCTCCGGACGCACGAAGCGCGGCGCGCTGGCCAGCGTGACCTCCATCTCCCTGATCGCACGGGTCATGGAGTCGGCGAAGATGCGGCCCACCTCAGCGAGCAGCAGCGCGCGATCGATCCGGGTGCTGTCGCCGGCTGGCGCCGTTGGCGCCGCCCCGCGGGGCTCGGCGCTGCGCTGGCGCTTGGTCACGGCTGCCGCAATCGCCAGCGATTCGGCACGGGTGATCACGAACGGCGTCACCGCCTCCATCGCCGCCTCATCGGCAAGGCGAAGCGCCGCGCTGGAGTCGGTCTGCACGCCGCCTGTCGGCTCGGTCGGTGCGGTGAGGGGCGTCCCGGTGCGGCCGCCCGGTCCGGCGTCACGCGCCTCCAGCGCGTCCGCCACGCCACGTGGAGGCGTGCGGTCGGGCACGACGGCCCAGAGCAGGGCGCCAAGCAAGGCCACGGCGCCCGCCGCGCCAAGGGCGCGGGCACGCCGGGCTCTGGCAAATACGCTGGAGGGCCCGCGCACGCCGAGCGTCTGTCCCGGCATGGGTGGGAGCGCCTCGAGGGTGGCAAGGAGCGCCTGCGCCGTCTGGGGGCGCTTGGCGGCGTCCTTGGCGAGACAGTGCATGATGAGCCGAGACAGCGGCTCGGGGATGTCGCTCACCGTGCGATGCGGTGGCTCCGGCATGACCGTCAGTTGGGCCGCCAAGGTGGCCTGCGGTGAGGAACCGCTGAACGGGCCCTTGCCGGTGAGCAGCTCGTAGGCCAACAGCCCCACGGCGTAGAGGTCCACGCGATGGTCGGCGGCCGGGTCGGCCGCCAGCTGCTCAGGCGCCATGTAGGCTGGGGTGCCGATCGCCAGGCCGGTGCTCGTGCCGCTGTGCCCCGGCCCCGAGGCGCTCAGCGCCTTGGCGACCCCGAAATCGGTGACCAGTGCGTGCATACCCGACGTGAGGATGTTGTCGGGCTTGATATCCCGGTGCACCACGCCCCGTCCGTGGGCGTAGGCGAGGGCGTCGACCACATCGTGCAGGATGCGCACCACGTCGCGTGGCGAGAGCCGCCCGTGGCGGGCAAGGGTGCCACGAAGCGACTCCCCCTCGATGTAGGGCATGGAAAACCAGAGCAGCCCGTGGTCATCGCCCGCGGCAATGAGTGGCACGATATGCGGGTGCTGCAACTGCGCCGCCAGCTGGATCTCGCGGCGGAAGCGTTCCACATTCACGCCCGCCGCGAGCTCCGGCGGCAGCACCTTCACGACCACCGTCCGGTTGAGGGCCCGTTCGGTCGCCACGAATACCCGCGACATGCCGGCGCCGCCGAGTTCCCGGTCGATGTGGAACCCGGGGGCCAAGGCGCGCTGCAGGCGCTCCAGAAAATCAGTCACGGCGGTCGTTTCCCGATGGATGCGGCGTCATCATGGTCACCTCCAGTCTACGCTCGTCAGCCCCGTTGGTTACGACACCGCCGGGGTGGTCGTGGTGCCATGGGGCGCCGGGGAGCAAGGATCGCGGCCGGAAACGCCCGCCACGATGCCCGGAGCCATGTGTGGTGCGCGGCTACGGGATTCCGCGAGAGACCCGCGACGGCAGCGCCTCCAGGCGCCGTGTGCCCTTGCGCAGCGGCATCGTGAGCAGGGCCCGGGCGGTGGTGTGCTCGCGCTCGTCAAAATGGGTATCGATGCCGTAGACGAGGCGCGACCGGTCGATCGTCATGAACGTGCCGAAGAGCCGGTCCCACACCGCGAAGACGTTACCGTAGTTGGAGTCCGTGTGCGGCAGCACGTAGTGATGATGAACCTTGTGCATGTCGGGAGACACGACGACCCACGACAGGGCCCGGTCGAGCGCGGCAGGGAGCGCGATGTTCGCGTGGTTGAACTGGCTGAGCACCACGCTCAGGCTCTGATACAGGAACACGAGCCACATCGGGGCGCCGGTGATCGCCACCGCGACCAGCGTGAACACGAAGCGGACAACGCTCTCGCCGGGGTGGTGGCGGTTGGCGGTCGTCGTGTCAACGTGGCGGTCCGAGTGGTGGACGAGATGGAGACGCCAGAGCAGCGGCGTCTTGTGCTCGACGAAATGCGGCAGCCACGCCCCCACGAGATCGAGGACGAGGAGCCCGATGAGAGCCTGCATGGCGAGTGGCAGGGCGGCGAGCCACGGCAGCAGCCCCACCCCGGCCGCTTCTGCCCACGCCGACGTGCGCAGCAGCAGAAACGCGAGCGCGAAGTTGACGACGATTGTCGTGCCGGTGAAGAAGATGTTCACCAGCGCGTGACGCCCCTTGGCGTAGGGCCGCCGGTCGAGCGGGGCCGCCAGTTCCCAGAGCCAGAAGAACGCGATGCCGCCCGCGAGAATAAGTGAGCGGTGGCTGCTGGGAATGGTGGTGAAGTAGGCGACGAGTCCGTCCATGCCCCGGAACATTCCCCGGGTGCTTCGCGCTGTCCAGAGCTCGGCCCCTCCGCGTCCCATTGATCCGATCATGCCGTACGAGGCACGCATGAGAAAATCGCCCGGACCTCGTGCCGTTCGACGATCCCCCTAACAACTCCACCAGTCGGTCGTCTTACGGAGCGATACCCGCACGCCGCGACGTCCCTCGTCTCTTTCCGCCAATGCGACCGATCCTTGCCGCCCTCCTCCTCGGCACCATCCTGTCCGCCTGCTCCAGTGCGGCCACCGAGCCCGACGCAACCCGCCCCACGCCATCAACGCCGCCGTATCCTGTGGGGCAAATGACCGACCAGACCCTCGTGGTCGGTGGGGTGACGCGCCAGTATCGCGTGCATGTGCCGGCGGGGCTCACGACCCCGAAGGCGGTCGTGTTCGTCCTGCATGGCGGCGGGGGCGAAGGGCTCGATGTGGCGATCCTCGGCCGGCACCCGCTCTCGGTCTTCCGCACCGTGGCGGACCGTGAAGGATTCGTGGTGGTGTACCCCGGGGGCCTGCCCGCGAACGATGCCCAGCGCCTGCCGGGGTGGGTCGACTGCCGGGCCGACAACACGGTCGAGAGCAATGCCGACGACATCGGCTTCCTGGCGGCGCTCGTGGAACGGGTGCGCGGCGAGTACGGGCTGACCACATCACGCATGTTCATGAGCGGCGGATCGAACGGCGCCCAGATGACGCACGCGTTCGCGTTCCAGCGTGCCGATCTCGTGGGTGCCGTCGCCACCGGCGCCGGCAGTCTGCCCGTGACCCCGAAGCCGGGCCGCTGCACCTCCGGCCCCACGCGCCCCCTCCCCATCCTGCTGCTGCACGGGAGCGGTGACCCGCAGATGCCGTGGAATGGCGGCTGCGTGGCCGATATTGGCGGCGCCTGCAATCGGGGACGCGTGATCTCCGCGCTCGCCACGCGCGACCGCTGGCTCGCCATCAACGGGCTCGCCGCCGCCACGCCCACGACCGCCGTGATCGACTCAAGCACCGCCGACACCGGCCCCGCCAATCGGTTCGATTATGCCGGCGCGACCCCCGTGCAGTGGTGGCGCCTCGATGGGGCAGGGCACGCGGTACCCAGTCGTACCGTGTTCTCGGCCAGCAACCCGGCCACCGGCACGCAGAATCGGGATGTGGAGTTCGCCGAGGTGGTGTGGGCGTTCTTCAAGGCGCGGCTGCCGTAGGGTCCGCGCGCCTATCGTCGCAGGATCCCCCACGAGAACTCCCGCCCGAGGGTCGCGCTGGCGGTGATCCACACGAGCGCCGCCGGCTCCTGAAAACGCGCCCGGGCCAGCGGCCCGAGGCGCACCGGCTCGAAGCCGATGCTCGTCGCCAGCTCGGCCACCTGTGCGCACGCGTCCGCATCATCTCCGCTCATCCAGAGCACCGATCGGCCGTTGGCAAAGACGGGGTTCGCCATCACCTCCATGCCGATGGCGTTGAACGCCTTCACGACCCGTGCGCCCGGCACCCACCGCGCCACCTGCTCCGCGCCGGAGTCGGTGGTGCCGTGCGTGAGCACCATCCCTGGTCCGATGGGATTGGTGGCATCCACGAGGACCTTGCCCGTGAGATCGCCGGCGCCCTCGAGCGCCTCCTGCGCCCCAGCCCACGGCGTGGTGAGCACGACGACGTCCGCCGCCGCCGCCGCGTCGCTGATGGTGGCCACGGTGCCGATCCCGGCGTACTTGGGACTATCCGGCGTGCGCGCACCGTAGACGACGTGGTGACCGGCGCGCTGGAACTGCGTGCCGAGTGTGGTGCCCACGCGGCCGGCACCGATGATCGCGATCTTCATGAGTCCCTCGTGCTGGGTACGCGCCAGGCCCGCGAGTGTCCGACCGGGCGCCTCGATGGCTCGCCGCGCCGCGGTCGCTCCGGACCTCGGCTGCTGTCATGGCAAGCCTACGCCAATTGGATTTCCCGCGACAGTACGCACCTTTTCGACATAGACTTCCCGGCAGGTAAGTCGCGCGTCGGAGGACCAGCGCCGGCGTTCACGCGTGACCGCCACCCTCCCGGGATCCTTCGGGGAGGTATGCATGCCGGAAGTCCTCTGACGCACACCATGCGCTCCCCGCAGCTCGGCGAACTCGACGGGGCGGAGCTCATCACCCGTAGCGTGCACGCGGCTGTTCCGCCGCGCGAGGACTACGCCAGCACCATGCTCGGCCAATCGGCACTCCCGCCCATCAACGGGCTCCGGAGCTGGGACGCCGCGTATGGCACGGCACGCGATCCCGGCCGGCAGCCCACGCTCGATGGCCCCACGCTGCACGTGCGCCCACTCGCGGCGTCCGATTTCGAGGCGTGTGGCAGCGCGACCCATGGGGAACTCAAGGCGCTGATGCTGGCGCACGCCGACACGCAGGTGGATGTGGTGTGGTTCCACATCGGGCGCGACCATCACCGGTCATGCACGGCGGCCGAGAAGACCTGCGCGGTGCTCGATCACGAGGGGCAGCGGGACCAGCATCCGTACTGCTGGTCCCGCATCGATCGGCCACCCGCGTGACGCGAGCGTGCCGGTCACCTGTCCTTATGGACGTGTGACAGCGGACGTCGCGTCCGTGCCGAGGCCGCGCAGCCACGCCAGCGTGTCCACCCACAGTGCCAAGGCCTGCGGACGGAAGTAGCCCATGTGGCCGATGTTGCGGAGGCCGAGCTTGCGCGGATCGAGCGTGACCGCGTCGACCGGAGCATTCCGGTACTGGGCCATGAAGGCATCCCGTGAGGCGGGGGGTGCCCAGTGGTCGTCGAGGGCGTTCACCGCGCGAATGGGCATGCGGACCTCCGCGAACTGCTCGGCCAGTCCGGGGAGCTCCGGGTCCTCGAAGAAGTAGCGCGGCCACCGGCACCATCGGCGCCACTGGTGGAAGAGATCGCGTGGCAGATCTTCGCCGAGCCCCAGCCGACTCCACGCCAGATACCCGGTGGCGCTCACCAGCAATGGTCCCATCACGCGCCACAGGAACTGCACGCGCAGTCGCTCCAGTGGCGGCATCCAGCCGTGCCACCCTGCGCCGGTGGCGAACGTGACCACCCGCTGGATCCGCTCGTGCCCGGGCAGCAGCCCGATCGCGTGGCCGCCGAAGGAATGCCCCACCAACCAGAGTGGACCATCACCGCGCCCGTCGACATGGTCCAGCAGGGCCGCCAGATCGAGACGGGCCCAATCGAGGTAGTTCATGCGGAAGTCGCGCAGCGACGCGGGGCGCGAGGCGCCGACGCCACGATAGTCCAACATCCACACCGCGATCCCCTGCGCGGCGGCGAACCGGGCGAAGCGCGCGTAGAAGCGCTGCGGCACACCCGTCGCGCCGGCGACGATCAGACGCCCCTGTGCCGGCCCGGACGGGGCGACGTGGGTCACCCCGAGCGGATAGCCGTCGGCAGCGGGCACTACGAGTTCGGAGGCGATCAGGTCGGAGGCCATGGGGAGCGAGGTACGCCGAAGTCCGTCGAAGCGGCACGACGAGGAGGCGCGCAGCGCATTCGGCGCGCTGGCGCCGCGTTCGATCGCTGGTGCGGTGGGTCCGGTCAGTCGAACTGCCGCTCGCCGGATCCCATGAGGACGTAGACCACGGCCCCCCCCACCGAGATGGCCGCCGTGACGAGGAAGGGGGCCGTATAGGCACCGGTCTGCTCCACCAGCCATCCGGTGACATACACGCCGACGATTCCGGGGATCGTCCCCGCCGTGTTGCTGATCCCCCAGATCACGTCGGCGTAGCGCGGGGCGATGTCCAGGCCATTGGCACCGAACCCCGCCATGCAGCAGGCCAACGCCCCCGCGGCGCCGCACATGAGCACCGTGGCGATCGCCGCCGATGGAGCCAGCGGAATGAGCGACAGGAAGGTGGCACCGCCGAGCAAACCAAGGCACTGGAGGCGCCGGCGCACGCGAGTGGCGGACATCCCGGCGGTGAGCATGCGGTCGGCCCACGCCCCGGCCGCATTGGCCATCGCGAACGAGCAGAGCCAGGGTGCCGCCGACAGCAGTCCGGCGCTGGCCAGCGACACATCGAACGTGGACTTGAAGTACGACGGCAGCCACGCCAGCAGCACGTACAGCGACCAGTTGTGGCAGAAGTGATTGATGATGATGGCCCACACGGCCGGGGCGCGCAGGAGGCGCCCCCAGGGAACGGTACGGGGGGCCGCGTCGGCGGGGTCCGTCATGGCCGGGTCGCGCCCCTCGCGGACGAGCGGGTACCACCCCATGGCCCACAGAAAGCCGAGCGCGCCGAAGGCATAGAACGCCATGGGCCATCCGAAGTCCCGAATGATCCACCCGGTTACCGGGAGTGCAATGACCGTTCCCATGGCCACGCCGCTGCTGACGAGCGCCACGGCGCGGGTCCGATGCTCGAGGCGAACCCACCGCGCCAGCATGTTGAAGGAACCCGGAAACACCGCGGCCTCGCCGATGCCCAGGGCAATGCGCGCGGCCAGCAGCGCGGGGAGCGAGTAGCGCGCCGCCAGCGGGGTCAGCAGGGTGAAGAGCGACCACCAGAGCACCGCCGCTCCCAGCACGCGCCGTCCGCCGTACCGGTTGGTGAGCCAGCCGCTTCCGACCTGCAGCAGCAGGTAGCCGACGAAGAACGATGACAACACCAGCCCCTTCACCGACTCGGTCCATCCCAACTCCTGCTGCATGGGGATGGCCGCCACCGACAGGTTGCTGCGGTCGAGGTAGGAGATGAAGACCGCCGCGAAACAGAGCAGAACCACCGTCCGGGATACCGGCCAGCGAGTGGTGGGGGCGGCAGTCCTGTCCGTCATCTCGGGCGCAAGCGGCGCGGGGGGGATGGTGGTCGTCGGTTCATCCGACTCAGCACCGTGATCGAGTCCAGATCTGTCGGTAAGTGTACCGCACGAATCGCGATGGCGATACGCGGCGGTGTCCGCAGCCGATCGCCGGGCCGGCCATCACGAGGGTGCGCGCCGCCACCAGCAGCGGCAATGCGCTGTCGATCCGGCGCTCGAACCGGTGGGGATGCGCCGCCCGACCACACCGGCCTGTCGGGGAGCCGCCCAGGACTGGCGACCAGGGCGGCGGCGTGCCTCAGGGCCGTGGGTGGTCCACGGGAGAGTGGGGTGGGGGCGTTGGGGCTGTTGCCACGCGTGATGGACCGTCCATGGATGCTATCCCTCCACGCCAGGGGAGAGAAATGCCTCCACCTCCGCGAGGAACCGGTCCGGCAATTCGGCGAACGGCGCATGGCCGCAGGGGAGTGCCACAAACCTGGCCCCGGGAACCGTGCGCGCCGCGACGGCGCCGTCGCGCGCGGCCGGAATCGTTGGATCGCGCGTGCCGAAGAGCAGCAGCGTCGGGGTCGAGCATGCACGCGCCGCCTCGCGCAGGTCGCTCTCGGGGAGCACGAAGCGCCGCCAGAGGGCGCGGTTGAGCGCGCGGCGCGTGGGCGTCGACTGGATGGTGGCGGCCCGGTCCAGCATCGCCCGCACGGTAGGGGTACGACGATGCAGATACAGGCGCGCGAAGAGCGCCGGGGGTAACGACCAGCGACTCCCCTGCCACGCGCAGAAACGCCGCGTCAGCCACGTGTGCGGCGTGAACCCGCCAGGCGCCACGAGCACCAGCGCCTGCACCCGTTCGGGGGACGCGAGCGCGAGTCGCGCCGCGACGGTGCCACCGATGGAGTTGCCCACGAGAATCACGGACGAGAGCGCCAGCGCATCGAGGAACTCCCGGAGCACCTCCACCAGCCATGGGATGGAGACCGCCTCCACGTCTGCCGGCGCCATCGACTCCCCATACCCCGGCCAATCCAGCGCCATCACGCGGAACCGCGCGGCCAGCGTCGGGATCACCGCGTCATAGTCGCGGCGGTCGCCGGGGTTGGCGTGCAGCAGCACGAGCGGGGGGCCCGCCCCCTGCTCCACGTAGGCAAGGGGGCCGGTCGACAGGGCGACCGTGCGCATCGTCCGTTCCATGGGTCGGCATTTGGGGTGATCGTGGTGATCTGGAACAGGAACCGTACTGGCCGCCACGGCAAGTTGCACACCGAAGGGCGTGGACGTGTTGCGCCGAATCGCCGCCGTCGCCACTTGCTCCACTGCCCCTGCCAGCTTAAGCTCAAGATTCCGTTCCGTGCCGTCGTCCGTAGCTGCACCTCGGGCAACGATCCACGTAGAAGTCGGAGTACGAACTCCCCGTCGGCCGACCAGCCGTCGGGCCACCAACATCTGATGCCTACGATCAACCAGCTGGTCCGCCGCGCCCGAAAGGACGTGGTGGAGAAGTCCAAGGCGCCCGCGCTCAAGAGTAATCCGTTCAAGCGTGGCGTGTGCACCCGCGTCTACACCACGACGCCCAAGAAGCCCAACTCGGCGCTGCGCAAGGTTGCGCGTGTTCGTCTCACGAACCAGCTCGAAGTCACGGCCTACATCCCCGGCGAAGGCCACAACCTTCAGGAGCACTCCATCGTGCTCGTGCGCGGCGGTCGTGTGAAGGACCTCCCGGGTGTGCGTTACCACATCGTGCGTGGTACGCTCGACGCATCGGGCGTCAACGGCCGTAATCAGAGCCGTTCCAAGTACGGCACCAAGCGTCCCAAGAAGGGTGCGGCGGCTGCCGCCGCCGGAGGTAAGAAGAAGTGAGCCGTCGCAAGAGTGCCGTGAAGCGTACCGTGCTGCCTGATGCACGCTACGACAGCCAGACCGTCTCGAAGTTCATCAACAACTTGATGATCCAGGGCAAGAAGAGCACTGCCGAAGGCATCTTCTACTCGGCCATGGACATCGTCGAGGCGAAGACCAGCCAGCCGGGGGTCGGGGTGTTCAAGCAGGCGCTGAACAACCTCAAGCCGGTGGTCGAGGTGAAGAGCCGCCGCGTCGGTGGTGCCACCTACCAGGTGCCGGTCGAAGTCCGTCAGGACCGGCGGACTGCGCTCGCCATGCGCTGGCTCATCTCGTATTCGCGTGATCGCAACGAGAAGAGCATGCCCGAAAAGCTGGCTGCCGAAGTGCTGGCTGCCGCCCGCGGCGAAGGCAACGCGGTGAAGAAGAAGGAAGACACGCACCGTATGGCCGAAGCCAACAAGGCGTTTGCCCACTACCGCTGGTAAACGGTCGCGACACGCGACAACCAGCCGGCCGGTCGACCGGTCTGCACGCCCCGGATGCCAACGCATCCGGGGCGTTTGCGTTGGCGGATCGACCAAAGGGCCGTGTCACACCCACGGCACCGCCGTAACGCCCCTGACTCGCTTTCCGACGGCGTCCGTGTTTCAATCCCGGCACTCGTTACGGCGCGGGACGGATCGTTTCGGCCGCGGCCTGCGGCGTTGCGCGCACGACGTGCTCGCGTCACCTTTCTGAGAGTACGCGGCACGCCCTCGGGGTGCTCGCGAAAAGGCAAACCCGGCGAAAGTCGGGGACGCAAAGCTTCAGGGCTTCCATGCACTGCACGTGCATTGCCGGCTGGGCTACCGAACGACCATGAGGAGGCGCGCAGACGATGCGTAGAGCGTGGCGGCAGGTGATGAGTCGAGGCAGGCGGCGCATGGGAGTGTCTGCCACTGGCGGTGCCCTGCTGTTGCTCGCCTCCTGTCGGCCCGCCGCCGCGTCACTGGAACTCGCGCCCGGTGCAGGGGCAG
Source organism: Gemmatimonas sp. (assembly GCF_027531815.1). Classification (NCBI taxonomy): domain Bacteria; kingdom Pseudomonadati; phylum Gemmatimonadota; class Gemmatimonadia; order Gemmatimonadales; family Gemmatimonadaceae; genus Gemmatimonas; species Gemmatimonas sp. Next base: position 58,514 of record NZ_JAPZSK010000007.1, read on the forward strand.
CCTCGACCGCCAACGCGATTCTCGCCACTCCGCCGCGCTCGGATGATGCCAGCCGCGTTCGCCTGCTGCGCACTGCCAACCGGCTGCCCAAAGTGGCCTTTCCGCGCCTCCGTGCCGACTGTCTGACCCAGGGGGAAGAGTTCGGAGCGTGGACCGTGCGTTTCGATGGGTACGGCTGCGTGACCGTCACCGGCAACGGCGACCAGGGGGCGCTGGCCATGGGCCCCAAGGCCGCCGCCAAGGACTGGCATACGCACGCACCGCTGGTGCTCGGCCCTACTTACGCCAGGCATCTGCTGCTGCACGCGCGCGTGGAAACCATGGCGCAGCTGCGAGACGGCGCACCCAACCCCTGGGAAGTGGCCTGGGTGATCTGGCAGTACGAAGACGACACCCGCTTCTACTACTTCATCCCCAAGCCCAACGGGTGGGAACTTGGCAAGCGGGACCCATCGTACCCGGGGGGGCAGCGCTTCCTTGCCTCGGGCACGACCGAGCGGTTTCCCATTGGTAGGGTGCACGATGTGACCATCGTGCAGGACGACGACCGCATCGCCGTGTTCGTGGATGGACGGGAGATCGTGCGTACCCGCGACGTCGAGAAGCCCTATCGTCGGGGGCGCATCGGCATCTATGCCGAGGATGCCGCCATCAAGGTGCACGCGGTGCGGGCCCTCTAGCGCGGGGCGTGCCGACGGCGCCGCGCCGTTTTCCGTCGAGCGGTCTCGATCACACGCCACCCGGGCCTCGCCACGGGTGGCGTTGTGCATCCGGTACTCCGCTGGCACACCGGTGACCGGGGGCCCCGTCACGGCGTCTATCGCGAGAGTCACACCACCGGTAAGCTTCACTCCGCCAGCGGTTGCTCTCGGGGTCGCCAACAGGACGTGAGTGGTGCCCGAGGTCGGCCGACGCTTCCCTCACCCGTCACTGTGCTGCTCATCCTTCGTCATCCGCTGCGCCGCCTGTGGTCGCAGCCCTGGTGCGCGCTTTTCGTGCTGATGGTTGGCCTGCTGCTTCCCGCCGCCGCACGTGCTCAGGGGAACGAGCGGCATGCCAGTGCCATGAATGTGGCGTACGCGGCCAAGCAACGGGGCGACACCGCGGCGGCCCGCGAGTACTTCCGGCGCGCCATCGATGCCGACAGCGCTGCGCCATCCCCGTACATCGAGTTGGGCTATCTCGACCTTGCCGGGGGCAACAAGGCGTCGGCGGCACGCTGGTTCGCGCTGGGGGCAGGGCGCGCACCGCAGAACGCCGACGTGCGACGGCAGTTGGGCTACGTTCTGATCGACCTGCGCCGCACCGACGAGGCCATTGCCGCCCTGGAGAGCATCGCGACGACGCCGTCGGGCTTCGTGGACCGCGATCGGCTTGCCCTGGCGTACTTGTACGATGGCGCCGCGCGCAACCGTGATGCCATGACGGCGTTCCGGGCCGCCGCAGCCAGCCGCGACACCGGGGTGGCCAACCCCGCTCGCCGCGCGCTGCGCGTGAAGGGCAACGTGGGGACGGTACTCTTCTCCGAAGGCTACCTCGCTCCGTTCTACCAGTCGCGCTTCGAGAACACCATCGGCTTCGGCTTCATCAGACAGGGGATCGAGAGCGGAAGCGCCTGGGCGCCGGCGGCCTACACGTCGCTGCGTGTCACCCGCGATTCGCGGTCAAGTGGCGCGCAGTCGCGCGTCCTTTCCGACAACGCCGCCATTGCGGCCGGCGGTGTGCGTGTCCGCCCGTGGCATGGACCCGTGTGGCTGTACGCGGAAGCCGGCGGCGCCTACTCGTTGCTTCCCGACGACTCGGTGTCGTGGCGGCGGGACATTCGTACCGGTGCGTATCTCATCGCCCAGGACGACCGGCGGCTCATGCCGACGGCGCGGTGGACGCTGCTCACCGATGTCGTGGCCGACGTGAGCTGGTACGAGCGGTTTGATCGCAACGTCATCGGGTACGCGCAGCTCCGGGAAGGCATTCGCGTGGGCACCCCAGGTACGCTGGCCCTTGATCTGTTCGGGCGCGGGTGGTTGGGATACGACAGCCGCGGCGACTTCTTCAACCGCGCCGCAGAAATCGGGGGCGGTGTGGCAGTACGAGTCGGCCCGAACTTTGTGTTCTTCGGTGAAGGCATCCAGGGGCGCTTCCTGCCCGCGCCGCCCCGGGGCGTCGACCAACAGTATCAGGAGTGGCGCGTCACCGCCGTGTGGGGGTGGCGTGCGCTCAGGCCCGTGCGGGCGGAGGACCGGCCATGACGACACTCGAGATGGGCGTGGTCGCCATTGCCGCGCTGTACCTCATCTTTGCCATCGACGACCTGCTCTTCGACGTCACCTTTTGGCTTGGGGCGATCTTCGGCTGGTGGAAGCGCCCGGTCGTGACGCTGCGCGAGTTGCAGGAGGTGAGCGAGTGGCGCATCGCCATCGTCACGCCGGCGTGGAAGGAAGACGACGTGATTGCGCGCATGCTGCTCTACAACCTGCCGCGTCTCGATTACCAGCGATACGACTACTGGATCGGTACCTACCAGAACGATCCGGATACGCGGCGCGAGGTGGACAAGGTGCGCGCGGTGTATCCGAACGTACGCAAGGTGACCACCGACCACGACGGCCCCACCTCCAAGGCCGACTGCGTGAACACGGTGCTGCGGGCCATCGTGGAGCACGAGCAGCGCGCCGGGCTGCGCTACGACCTCATCGTCTTCCACGATGTCGAGGACCTCGTGCATCCCCTGGAGCTGCGGTTGCTGAACTGGTACTTCCGCGGCGACTCCGTGGACTTTGTGCAGTTGCCGGTCCTCAGTACGCCCCCGTTCTGGTACGACTTCGTGGCCGGCACGTACATCGACGAGTTCGCCGAGCAGTACACGAAGAACATGTTCGTGCGCGAGAAGATCTGGGGCTTTGTTCCCTCGGCAGGCGTGGCCACCTGCGTGCGGCGGTCGGTCATCGACCAGCTGATGGAAGAGCGGAACGGAACGCCCTTCGCGACCAACTCGCTCACCGAGGACTACGACCTGGGGCTTGGCCTCACCGTGCAAGGGCGTCCGACGCGGTACCTGCACCAGTACGTGCAACTCGAGGAGCATGACCGCAACAGCGAGGAGCTGGTTGCCACCTGGGCGCCGTTCCCGCAGACGTTTCGCACGGCGGTGCGTCAGCGCACCCGCTGGATGGCCGGCATCGTGTTTCAGGGATGGGAGCACTGGGGGTGGCCGAAGGGGCTGGCCTGGCTGCTCGCGCACGACCGCCGCGGTCCGCTGGGGTATCTGGTGGTGCTCGCGGGGTACCTGCTGCTGCTGTACTTCGTGCTCTACGAGTGGGTGCGGGTCTTCTACGATCGCTCGCTGCCGGCCGTGCTCGAGGAGCCCTGGTTCGTGTGGCTCTTCTGGATTGGCCTGTTCTTCATGGTCAACCGCCTGCTGCAGCGCGCCATCAGCACCGGCAAGCTCTATGGCTTCGGGCAGGCGCTGCTCGCGATCTTCCGGACGCCGTTCTCCAACCTGGTGAACATGGTGGCCACCTTCCGCGCCGCGAATCAGTACTTCGCGTCACGCCGCGCCGGCATTCCCATGAGCTGGGACAAGACCGAGCATTCGTTGCCGCCTCAGGTGGGCGCCCAGATGCGTCTGGGTGAACGGCTCATCGAGGAGAAGAAGCTCACTACGCAGCAGCTGGTGCTCGCTCTCAAGGAACAGCGTGAGAAGGGCGGTCAGCTGGGGGCCATTCTGGTCAAGCAGGGGGCCGTCTCGCGCGATGATGTGGAGACGATCGTGAGGAGTACCGGCGCATGAGCCGCCCCCAATGGTTGACGCCACTACGGGGCGTGCCGGTCGTGCCGGGCACACCAAGCGTGGCCGTGGTGGTGGGCACCCGTCCGGAAGTCATCAAGATGGCGCCAGTGGTGCGTGCCTTGCGGAGCGCCGAGAGCCGCGTGGCGTGTACCGTGGTGAGTACCGGACAGCATCGCGACCTGCTGGCCCGTGCCTTTCACGATGTGGGGATGGCGCCCGACATCGAGCTGGGGTTGATGACCGACAACCAGTCGCCCAGCGGTTTCGTGGCGCGGTGCATCGCCGCGCTCGACGAGGTTCTTGCGCAGTGCGGGCCCCAGGCAGTGCTGGTGCAGGGCGATACGAGCAGCGCCTGTGCGGGCGCGATGGCGGCCACCTGGCGCGCGATCCCCGTGGGGCACGTGGAAGCCGGATTGCGTTCCTTCAACTTCCAGGAACCGTTCCCTGAGGAGTTTCATCGGCGGGTGGTGGGGGTGGCGGCCCAATGGCACTTTGCGCCAACGCCGGAAAGCCGCGACAACCTGTTGCGCGAGGGAGTGCCGGTGCATCGCATCTTCGTGACGGGCAATACGATCGTGGATGCGGTCCGGCAGATGGACGTGTCGCGTGCGTTCGAGAACCCAGCGATCGATCGAATTCCCCCGGGGCGTCTGGCGCTGGTCACGGCCCACCGGCGCGAGAACCAGGGGGAGTCGATGCGCGACATTGCGCGCGCGGTGAAACGGCTCGTCGCGGCGGTGGCGGACCTGCAGGTTGTGCTGCCGTTGCATCCGAATCCAAACGTGCGTGGTCTCCTCGAGCAGGAACTCGTGGGGGTGGAGCGCGTGCACCTGCTGGAGCCGCTGAGCTACCCCGACCTGCTCAAGGTGCTGTGCGCCAGCACGATCATTCTGTCCGACAGTGGTGGCCTGCAGGAGGAAGCGCCGAGCGTGGGGCGCCCCATCCTCATCCTGCGGGACCGTACCGAGCGGCCGGAGGTGGTGCAGGTGGGGGCGGGCATTCTGGTGGGCACAGACCCCGATCTGATCGTGAAGGAGGCGCTGGCCATTCTGTGCGATCCCGTGGTGTACGAGCGCATGGTGACGGTGCCCAACCCCTTCGGCGATGGTCGGGCGTCGTGGCGGATCGCGGAGATTCTCGCCAGCTCCTTGGTGGACGAGGTGGAGTCGCCGTCGATATCGATGGTGTTGTAGCGCTGGTGCTGTAGCGCTGGTGCTGTAGCGCTGGTGCCATGATCCGGGTGGTGGCCCGGTTCCCGTCGCTGTTGCATGAATGCAGCACCCTGTTGCATTATGTCGGTGTCATGTGCCACACAACCTGATTCCTCTGTCCGTGCGGGGGCTCTTGCGCCCCGCGCAGGCCGTGTCGCTCCCATAGGCGCACTGAGCCGTTGGCACGGCTTGTGCTGGTGAGAGTGGCAGCAGCAGGGATCACAACTACCCGGAACCGACAATGCTTTCCCCCGTCGCTCGCGCCGCCCTGACCGTAGCCCTGGTTGGAAGTTCCGCGTCCCTTGCTGGTGCGCAGACCTTTGCGGATCTGGCGTACAACAGCCCGACCAACCCGAGTTTCCCGACGCAGTGGAACTCCCACCTCTGCCAGTGGGGGGGACAGGCGATCGGGCCGAACTACGCGGGATCGACCTGGACCGGTTTTGCGGCGCTCGACCTCCGCGACTATCTCTTCTCCGGGGGGCAGAGCACGCAGGGGCGCTGCTTCGTGAACGGTCGGAGCTCGGCGACGGGCTTCTATCAGGGCGTTTCGTCGGCCGAGTCGCTCACGGGGTATCAGCAGCAGTATGCGGCCTACAACCCCAGCGCCACGAATGTGGTAGCGGTCGGGTCCGGCACGGCCTCGATTCAGCGGTCGACGGCGTTCACCCTCGAGTCGATGCTGGTGGGCGCCGGGTGGGGCAACGTGTCCAATCTGAACATCACCGGCTGGCGGAGTGGCACACAGGTGTGGTTCCGCGATTTCAGCTTTCTGGGGACCGGCGGCATGACGCAGGCGTTCGGTATGGCGGGGCTGATCGATGAGATCCGCTTCGCGGCCACCTACGATGCCGGCGCCTTTGCCGATCCGTACGATTCGGTGAACGAGCAGCTCGGCTACGGTATCGCCAATCCCACCCCGTACCGGACGTACTTCATCGACAATGTCGCGGTGGCGGTGCCGGAGCCGGCGTCGCTGGCGCTGGTGGCGGTCGGTCTGGCAGGATTGGCGGGCGTGGCGCGCCGTCGCCGGGTCCGCTGAGCGGCCCAACGGGTGGGGCGCGGCCTCGGCCACTGAGCCGGGGGAGCCCAGCGGTACACGGTTGTGGGGCAGCACTCTTGGCGGCTCGGTCCGGGTTGACTTCCAGGACCGAGCCGTTCATGTTGAAAGTCTGTCGGAAACGGCTCCGGAACCTCGGATCAGACGGAATTGATCGCGGGGCCTGGTGCCGCCTCCCGGATAGCCAACTCAACGTCGTGTCTGGAGTCCGCAGTTCTCCGGATGTGGCGCGCCAGGGTCCCCACTCGCGCAGCAGCGGCGAGCGTACCCGGCGACAGCGGATGGATACCGCTCCCTCATGGGAGGTCTGGTCCAGCCGTTTTTTTGCTGGTTCACTTTGTACACTCACTGCGTCGCTCTGGCGGCGCTGACCGAGAACTATGCCGCGTACGACCCCGCTCGAGCATTACCGCAATATCGGCATCATGGCGCACATCGATGCCGGCAAGACGACGACCACCGAGCGCATCCTCTACTACACGGGGAAGTCGCACAAGATCGGTGAAGTCCACGATGGCGCCGCCACGATGGACTGGATGGAGCAGGAGCAGGAGCGCGGCATTACGATCACGTCGGCCGCGACGACCTGTTTCTGGATGCGTCACGGCCAGTCGCACGAAAAGGGGAACGGCCCCGAGTTCCGGATCAACATCATCGACACGCCGGGGCACGTGGACTTCACCGTCGAGGTGGAGCGTTCGCTGCGCGTGCTCGACGGCGCGGTGACGCTGCTCGATTCGGTGGCCGGTGTTGAGCCACAGACCGAAACGGTGTGGCGTCAGGCCGACCGTTATCGCGTGCCGCGCATGATCTTCTCGAACAAGATGGATCGCGTGGGCGCGAACTTCGATCGCTGCCTCGCCATGATCCGTGACCGCCTGAGCAAGCGCGCGTTCCCGCTGCAGCTGCCGGTCGGTTCGGGTGAGACGTTCACGGGGCACATCGACGTGCTCGAGCGCAAGCAGTACATCTTCCACGACGAGACGATGGGCAAGACGTTCTCGGTGGTCGATGTGCCGGCCGAGTTCCGGGACGCGTGTGAAGCGGCGCGCCACGAGGCCATCGAAGCGGCCGTGGAGCACGACGAAGCGCTGATGGAGAAGTATCTGGCGGGCGAGGAGCTCTCGATGGACGAGATCCGTCGCGCGATTCGTCAGGCGACGATCGCGATGGAGTTCGTGCCGGTGCTTTGTGGGGCCTCGTTCAAGAACAAGGGCGTGCAGGCGCTGCTCGACGCGGTGATCGACTATCTGCCGGCGCCGATCGACGTGCCGGCCATCCAGGGACACCTGCCGCATCACGACGAGACGTTCATCGATGCGCCGATCAAGGACGAGGCGCCGTTCGCGGCGCTGGCGTTCAAGATCGCGACCGACCCGTTTGTGGGGAAGCTGACCTTCTTCCGCGTGTACTCGGGCGTGCTCAACTCGGGCAGCTACGTGTACAACAGCACGAAGGACAAGCGCGAGCGCGTGGGTCGTCTGTTGCAGATGCACGCCAACAAGCGTGAGGAGATCGAAGAGGTGCGCGCTGGCGACATTGCCGCGGCGATCGGTCTCAAGGACACGCGCACGGGCGACACGCTGTGCACGGAAGACAACCCGCTCATCCTCGAGGCCATGAAGTTCCCGGCCCCGGTGATCGACGTGGCGATCGAGCCGAAGACGAAGGCGGACCAGGACAAGCTCGCCATCGCGCTGCAGAAGCTGGCCGAAGAGGATCCGACGTTCCGCGTGCGTTCCGACGCCGAGACGGGGCAGACGATCATTGCCGGCATGGGCGAGCTGCACCTCGAGATCATCGTCGATCGCATGATGCGCGAGTTCAAGGTCGACGCGAACGTGGGGCGCCCGCAGGTGGCCTATCGCGAGACGATCAAGAAGCGCGTCGAGAAGATCGAAGGCAAGTTCATCCGTCAGTCGGGTGGTAAGGGTCAGTTCGGCCACGTGGTCATCAACATGGAGCCGTCCGAGCAGGGGCAGGGCTTTGTGTTCGAGGACAAGATCGTGGGCGGTGTCATTCCGCGCGAATACATCGGCCCCGTGGAAGCGGGCATCAAGGAGGCGCTGGAGAACGGTGTGCTGGCCGGCTACCCGGTGGTGGACATCAAGGTTCAGCTGACCTTCGGCTCGTACCACGAAGTCGACTCGTCGGAAATGGCGTTCAAGATTGCCGGCTCGATGGCGTTCAAGGAGGCGGCCCGTCAGGCCAGCCCCTGCCTGCTGGAGCCGGTGATGAAGGTCGAGGTCGTGAGCCCGGAAGCGTACATGGGCGACGTCCTCGGCGACCTCTCCTCGCGTCGCGGCAAGATCGGCGGCATGACGCAGCGTGGTGAGGCGCAGGTCATCTCGGCCACGGTGCCGCTGGCGGAGATGTTCGGCTACTCGACGCGCCTGCGCAGCATGTCGCAGGGGCGCGCGGTCTACTCGATGGAGTTCTCGCACTACGAAGAAGTGCCGAAGTCGAAGGCCGAAGAGATCATCAGCAAGGTGAAGGCGTAAGCCTCACCCCTCATTCACTACCCAAGCACAGACAGAACCATGGGCAAGGCAAAGTTCGAGCGGAACAAGCCGCACGTGAACGTGGGTACGATCGGCCACGTCGACCACGGCAAGACGACCACGACCGCGGCGCTCACGAAGATCTCGGCGGACAAGGGCTACGGCACCAAGTACGTCGCGTACGACGAAGTCGCCAAGGCGTCGGAGTCGCAGGGGCGTCGTGACAGCACGAAGATCCTCACGATCGCCACGTCGCACGTCGAGTACGAGACGGCGAACCGTCACTACGCGCACGTTGACTGCCCGGGTCACGCCGACTACGTGAAGAACATGATCACGGGTGCCGCGCAGATGGACGGCGCGATCCTGGTGGTCTCGGCGGTGGACGGCCCGATGCCGCAGACGCGTGAGCACATCCTGCTGGCGCGCCAGGTGAACGTGCCGAAGGTCGTGGTGTTCCTCAACAAGTGCGACCTCGTGGAAGACGAAGAGCTCCTCGACCTCGTCGAGCTCGAAGTGCGCGAGCTGCTCTCGAAGTACAACTACGACGGTGACGATGCCCCGGTGATCCGTGGCGCGGCCTACCCGGCGATCCAGGGCGAGCAGAAGTGGATCGACAAGATGCAGGAGCTGTACGACGCGCTCGACAGCTACATCCCGGAGCCGGTGCGTGAAGTCGACAAGCCGTTCCTCCTCCCGGTCGAAGACGTGTTCTCGATCACGGGTCGTGGCACGGTGGCGACGGGTCGTATCGAGCGCGGCATCATCAAGGTCGGCGAAGAAGTGCAGGTCGTGGGCTACAACAGCGAGAAGAAGACGACCGTCACGGGCGTCGAAATGTTCCGCAAGCTGCTCGACGAGGGCCAGGCCGGTGACAACGTCGGTCTCCTCCTCCGCGGCATCGCGAAGGAAGACATCGAGCGCGGCATGGTGCTCGCCAAGCCGAACTCGATCAAGCCGCACACGAAGTTCACGGCCGAGGTGTACGTCCTCACGAAGGAAGAGGGTGGCCGCCATACGCCGTTCTTCAAGGGCTACCGCCCGCAGTTCTACTTCCGCACGACGGACGTGACGGGCAACATCGAGCTCCCCGAGGGGATGGAGATGGTGATGCCGGGCGACAACGTGACGATGACGATCGATCTCATCATTCCGATCGCCATGGAAGAGCAGCTGCGCTTCGCCATCCGCGAGGGTGGCCGTACGGTCGGCGCCGGCGTCGTGACCAAGATCCTCGCCTAACACTGCGAACCGATCGGTTCCGGGTTTTGGGTTCGGGTTCCGAGTACTGAGTGACTCGGAACCCGCAACTCGAACTCACGACCCGCGACTGATTCGTTCCGAACCGAGATACAGATGGCTGGCCGCATTCGCATTCGCCTCAAGGCATTTGACCACGCCGTGATCGACCAGGCTTCGGCGGACATCGTCCGCACGGCCGAGAAGACCGGCGCGTCGGTATCGGGCCCGATCCCGCTGCCCACGAAGACGCAGCGTTGGACGGTGCTCCGTTCGCCGCACGTCGACAAGAAGTCGCGTGAACAGTTCGAACTGAAGACGCACAAGCGCGTGATCGACATCCTCGATTCGCGGGCCGGCACGGTGGACGCGCTGACGAAGCTCGATCTTCCGGCGGGCGTGGACGTCGAAATCAAGGTCGAGTAGTCGACCGGCGGGACGCAGGATGCAGGACGCAGGACGCAGGACGCAGGACAGCGAGAGTTCACGTCGCGGCAGGGCCTCTTCGGGGGCGGCGACGCGTACTGATGGTGCTGCACAGGGCGGCACCATCCACAGTCCAACGGTGATCCATGGGGGATCACCGCGACTCGTACGGAGTGAGTTCATTCATGATCGGCATCATCGGCAAGAAGCTGGGGATGACCCAGCTGTTCAACGAGCAGGGGCAGCAAGTGCCCTGCACCGTGGTGGAGGCCACGCCCAACCCCGTCACGAAGGTGATGACGGCGTCGGAGGCGGGCTTTGCCGCCGTGGAGCTCGGATATGGCGCGCAGCGGACGGCGCGCCCCAACAAGAAGGGTGAGCGCACGCCCAAGGGCGATCGCGCTACGAAGGCGGAGCTGGGCCACGCGAAGAAGGCCGGCCTCGAGGCCGCGCCTGCCGTGCTCAAGAGCTTCCGCCTCGACGACGCGCCGGCGAACGGCGACGTTCCCGCGTACAGCGTGGGCGACGTGATCAAGGTGGACATCTTCACCCCCGGTGAGCGGGTGAAGGTCACCGGCACGTCGAAGGGTCGCGGGTTCCAGGGTGTCGTGAAGCGCCACGGTTTCGGTGGCGGTCCGAACACCCACGGTAACACCAAGCACCGCAAGCCCGGCTCCATTGGCGCGGGCACCGACCCGTCGCGCGTCATCAAGGGCAAGAAGATGCCCGGCCAGTACGGCAACAAGCAGCACACGGCGATCAGCATCCGCGTGGAGAAGGTGGATGCCGAGCGTAACCTCATTTATCTGCGCGGCAGCGTGGCGGGGCCGACGAACGGCATCGTCTTCGTGCGGAAGCAGGGCTGATCATGACGACGGAAACCAAGACCTTCGAGGCGCCGGTGTACTCGGCGCAGGGGAAGCAGGGCGGCATGCGCCAGCTCCCCGAGGGCACGTTCGACGGCATCGTGAACGTGCCGGTCATGCACCAGGCGGTGAAGGCGTACCTCGCCAACCAGCGTCAGGGCACGGCCAAGACCAAGACGCGCGGGGAAGTCACCGGCGGCAACCAGAAGCCGTGGAAGCAGAAGGGCACCGGTCGCGCCCGTCAGGGCTCGACGCGCGCGCCGAACTGGCCGGGCGGTGGCACGGTGTTCGGCCCGCAGCCGCGCAGCTACACGCAGATCGTCCCGAAGCAGGTGCGGCAGCTGGCTCGCAAGAGCGCGCTGAACGCTCGCGCCCGTGAGCAGGCCGTACTCCTCGTTGACGCGCTGTCGTTCAGCGCGCCGAAGACCAAGGCCATGACGCAGCTGCTCGCGTCGCTCGGGGTGGCCGAGAAGAAGGTGCTGCTCCTCACCGACGGCGTGAAGTCGAACGTGTACCTGAGCGCCCGCAACCTCGGTCGCGTGATGGTTCTGCCGTACTCCGACGCCAGCACGTACCACATTCTCTGGTCGGATGTGGTCGTGATCGAGTCGGCCGCGCTCACCCACAACTCCGCGGAGGGCTAAGCGATGAGTCTCTATCGTACCATCGTGCGCCCGATTGTCACGGAGCGCACCTCGGCCGCGTACCAGGATCGCGGCGAGTACACGTTCGAAGTGGCGCCGAGCGCCACGAAGCACGCCATCAAGGCGGCCGTCGAGCAGCTGTTCGGCGTGAAGGTCACTGGCGTGTGGACGTCGAATGCGCGCGGGAAGGCGCGCCGCGTCGGCCAGTCGATCGGTCGCCGCCCCCACACCAAGAAGGCGATCGTGAAGCTGCGTGACGGCGACACCATCGCGATCTTCGAGGGCTGAGACCAATGGGTATCCGTCAGTTCAAGCCGGTCACGAAGGGCACGCGCTTCCGCTCGGTCTCCGATTTCGCCGAGATCACGCGCAGCACGCCCGAGAAGTCGCTGGTCGAGCCGCTCAAGAAGTCGGGCGGGCGCGACAACCACGGCCACATCTCGATGCGGCGCATCGGTGGCGGCCACAAGCGCATGTATCGCGTCATCGATTTCAAGCGCGACAAGCACGGGGTGCCGGCGACCGTCGCGCACATCGAGTACGATCCGAACCGCTCGGCGCGCATCGCGCTGCTCGAGTACGCGGACGGTGAGAAGCGGTATATCCTGCACCCGAAGGGGCTGAAGCAGGGGGATACGGTGGTGTCGGGTCCGGGCAGCGACGTGCGCACGGGCAACGCGATGCCGCTGAAGGAAGTGCCGCTCGGCACGTCGGTGCACAACATCGAGCTGAAGATCGGCAAGGGCGGCCAGATGGCGCGCTCGGCCGGGACCTTCGCCCAGGTCGTGGCGAAGGAAGGCGATTACGTCACGCTGCGCCTGGCCTCCACGGAGATGCGCCTCGTGCACGGCAACTGCGCGGCGACGATCGGTGAAGTGGGCAACGCCGAACACGAGCTGCAGTCGCACGGCAAGGCAGGCAAGAGCCGTTGGCTCGGCAAGCGCCCGAAGGTGCGTGGTGAAGTCATGAACCCGGTGGATCACCCGCATGGTGGCCGCACGCGCGGCGGCCGGAACGTGGTGAGCCCGTGGGGCAAGAAGGAAGGCGTCAAGACGCGCAACAAGAAGAAGGCGTCGACGCGTCTCATCGTGCGCGGCCGCAAGCGCGGCCGGGCCACGCAGTAACCGCCAGGCGAGACGAGAACCGATATGTCGAGAAGCATCAAGAAGGGTCCGTTCGTCAGCGAGCGCCTGGAGGCGAAGGTGGTTGCGATGAACGCCAAGAGCGAGAAGAAGGTCGTGAAGACCTGGTCGCGCGCGAGCACGATTCTGCCGGAGTTCGTGGGGCACACGTTCGCGGTGCACAACGGGAACAAGTTCATCCCGGTGTACGTGACGGAAAACATGGTGGGCCACAAGCTGGGCGAGTTTTCGCCAACGCGTCTGTTCCGCGGTCACGCGGGGCAGAAGACGGACGCGAAGAAGTCCGGCAAGGGAGGCAAGTAATCCATGGCCAAGACCATGAAGGCCGGCATCGAGGCGCGGGCCATCCAGCGCACCACGCGGCAGTCGCCGTACAAGATGCGCCTGGTGATCGACCAGATCCGGGGTCAGCGCGTGAACGACGCGCTGGCACTGCTGAAGTTTTCGAAGAAGCACGCGGCTGAGCAGATCGAGAAGACGCTCAACAGTGCCGTGGCGAACGCGGAACAAGCGGCCCGTGCCGCCAACACGTCGCTCGATGTCGACGCGCTGGTGATCACGAAGGCCATCGTGAACGAGGGGCCGAAGCTCAAGCGTTGGACGCCGGCGGCCATGGGCCGTGCGACGCCGATGCTGAAGCGGACGAGCCACGTGGAGATCGTCGTGACGGAGGCGGTGCGCTAATGGGACAAAAGACCAATCCGATCGGCTTCCGCCTCGGCGTCACGAAGAACTGGCGTTCGACGTGGTATGCCAAGAAGGAGATGCCGGCGCTGTTGAAGGAAGACGCGCTGCTGCGCAAGTACCTGAAGGCGCGTCTGGACAACGCGGCGATTGCCGACGTGACGATCGAGCGCAAGCCGGGGAAGGTCGTGGTGACCGTCCACACGGGGCGTCCGGGCGTGGTGATCGGGAAGAAGGGCGCGGAAGTCGACAAGCTGCGTGACGAGCTCGCTCAGCTGACGGGGAAGGAAGTCGGCATCAACGTCGAAGAGATCAAGCGCCCCGAGGTGGAGGCGCAGCTGGTCGCCGACAACATCGCCGCGCAGCTGTCGCAGCGCATTTCGTTCCGCCGCGCCCTCAAGCGCGCGGTGCAGAGCGCGATGCGCATGGGTGCGCTGGGGATCAAGGTGAAGGCCGGCGGCCGCCTCGGTGGCGCCGAGATCGCGCGCGTGGAAGGGTACATGGAGGGCCGGGTGCCCCTTCACACGCTGCGCGCCGACATCGACTACGCGACGAGCACCGCGAAGACCACCTACGGCACCATTGGTGTGAAGGTGTGGATCTTCAAGGGCGAGATCGTGGAAGATCGTCGCGGCAAGACCTACTCGACCGGCAACTGAGGAACTGAGAGATGCTGAGTCCGAAGCGGGTCAAGTTCCGCAAGATGTTCAAGGGCCGCACGACCGGCCTGGCGTACCGGGGGAGCGATCTCTCGTTCGGCACGTTCGGCCTCCAGGCGCTGGAGCCGGGGTGGGTGACGAGCCGGCAGATCGAAGCGTGCCGCGTTGCGATGACGCGTCACATCAAGCGTGGTGGCAAGGTTTGGATCCGCATTTTCCCGGACAAGCCGATCACGAAGAAGCCGGCGGAAACCCGCATGGGCAAGGGCAAGGGATCGCCGGAGTTGTGGGTGGCGGTGGTGAAGCCGGGCCGAGTGATGTTCGAGATCGAGGGGGTGACACGGGAACTCGCCGAGACGGCGATGGCCCTGGCCGCCGCGAAGCTCGGCGTGAAGACCAAGTTCGTCGCACGCGAGGAGGCGGTGACCAATGAAGGCTGAAGAGATCCGCGGACTGGCTGACGACGAGCTCGTGTCCCGCATTGCGGAGCTGGAGGAGGAGCGTTTCCGCCTCCGTTTCCGCAGTGGCACCGAAGCGCTGGAAGAGCCGCTGCGGTTGCGCAGCATCCGCAGGGACATCGCGCGCCTCAAGACGGTGCAGCGCGAGCGCCAGCTCGCCGGCCGTGGCCGCTAACCGAGATACGACTGATGGCTGAGACGAAGAACGCGAGCGCCGCGCAGAACGGCGCCCCCGACCGCACGGCGCGCAAGGTGCGCGTCGGACTGGTGGTGAGCGACAAGATGGAGAAGACGGTGGTCGTGCGAATCGACCGCCGCATGCCGCACCCGCAGTACGGCAAGATGGTGACGAAGACCCGCAAGCTGAAGGCTCACGACGAGGAGAACTCGGCGAAGGTCGGCGACACGGTGCGCATCATGGAGACCCGGCCCTTGTCGAAGGACAAGCGGTGGCGCGTGGTCGAGATCGTCGAACGCGCGCGCTAAGGGGAGACGACGATGATTCAGCAGGAATCGGTAGTGAAGGTGGCGGACAACAGCGGTGCGAAGCGTGCCCTGGTGATCCGCGTGCTGGGCGGGACGCGCCGGCGGTATGCGGGGTTGGGTGACCGCGTGATCGTGGCGGTGAAGGATGCCCTGCCGAACGGCACGGTGAAGAAGTCCGATGTGGCGAAGGCCGTGGTGGTGCGCACGGTCAAGGAGACGCGCCGCAAGGACGGTTCGTATATCCGCTTCGACGAGAACGCGGTCGTGATCATCAACGACAACGGCGAGCCGAAGGCGACGCGTATCTTCGGCCCCGTGGCGCGCGAGCTTCGCGAGAAGCGCTACATGAAGATCGTCTCGCTGGCGCCCGAGGTGCTCTGAGATGCGGAAGAACGTGTACTACAAGACGGATCGCGGGCAGCGCCTCGGCGCCGCGCGTCACGCCCTGAAGGCGTCGCGCGAAGCGATCCACGTCACCAAGGGTGACACCGTCCGCGTGATGCGCGGCGACGACAAGGGGAAGGAGGGGAAGGTTCTCCAGGTGTACCCCAAGACGGGCCGCATCAAGGTGGAAGGGATCAATATCGTGAAGAAGCACCGCAAGGCGCGCACGGCGGAGGAGACGAGCGGCATCGTGGAGATGCCGGCGCCCTTCCATGCGTCGAACGTCATGCTGCTCGATTCGAAGACCGGCAAGCCGACTCGGGTTCGCGCCCGGCTCGACAAGGACGGCACGAAGGAGCGCATCGGCGTGAAGAGCGGTGAAGTCATTCCCCGCGCGCGCTGACGGAGTAACTGGACATGGCGACGAAGGAAAAGGGCGCAGCCAAGGGTGGCGCCAAGGGTGGAGCGAAGGGCGGGGCCAAGGTCGGCGGCGCGAAGGGCGGCGCCGGTCAGAAGGGCGGCAAGGCCGGCAAGCAGGCGGGTCAGGGACGCGCGGCGGTCGACTTCACGAAGCGTGATCATGCGGGCGCCGGTTTGCCGGTGGCCGCGCCGCGACTGAAGGCGTACTACGAGCAGACCGTGCGTGCGCAGCTGGCCACGCAGTTCGGGTTCACGAACCCGCACCAGATCCCGACGCTCACCAAGATCGTGATCAACTGCGGCGTGGGTGAGGCCGTAAAGCAGCCGAAGCTGCTCGACGTGGTGGTGGAAGAGCTCGCGCTGATCACCGGCCAGAAGCCGGTGCGCCGCAAGGCGAAGAAGTCGGTGGCGAACTTCGGCCTGCGTGAAGGGCAGGAGATCGGCGCCTCCGTGACCATGCGTGGCGCGCGCATGTGGGAGTTCCTCGACCGCTTCGTGACGGTGGCGTGCCCGCGTATCCGCGACTTCCGCGGTCTGGGCACGAAGTCGTTCGACGGCCGTGGCAACTACACGCTCGGCATCAAGGAGCAGCTGATCTTCCCGGAGATCAACTACGACATGGTCGAGCAGGTGCACGGCATGGACATCACGTTTGTGACGACGGCCGAGAAGGATGCGCACGCATTTGCGCTGCTGCACCAGCTGGGCATGCCGTTCCGTGGCGACGACAAGCCGGTGACGCCGAAAGTGGCGCAGCCGAGCGCGGCCTAACCGAGACGAGAGCAGATGGCGAAGACGAGCAAGCTGGCCCGCAACGCCCAGCGCAAGGAGCTGGTGGAGCGGTTTGCCCAGAAGCGCGCGGCCCTGAAGGCCGTGATCAGCAGCCCCAAGAGCACGCCGGAGGAGGTGCAGGCCGCGGTAAACGCGCTGCACAAGATGCCGCGGAATTCGTCGGCAACGCGTGTGCGTAACCGCTGCAGCATGAGCGGCCGCCCCCGCGCCTACCTGCGGCACTTCGGGCTGAGCCGCATTGCGCTCCGGGACATGGCCCTCAATGGCCTGATCCCCGGCGTGCGCAAGGCGAGCTGGTAACAGCAGAACGGCGGTGGCGTCCCCTTGGGGGCGTCGCCGACCTGCTGGTTCAATTCGAGCTGTGGGCTTGGCGTACGGGCCAGGCGGGGTGAGATTGCAAGGCTCCCCCCGCGGGGCGCGGCGCGCCGTTCCCGGAGCTCGCCCATTCTTTCACTTCCTACCGGTCCGCCTCGGCGGCGGATACCCTAGGAGACATATCAGAGCATGAGCCTGAACGACCCTATTGCCGACATGCTGACGCGGCTTCGCAACGCGTGTGCCTCCCGGCACCGCCGCGTCGACATGCCGGTCTCGAAGATCAAGATCGAGATCGCGCGCATCCTCAAGGAAAACTCCTTCGTGCAGGACTACCGCGTGGTCGAGCTCGAGGATGGCAAGAGCGTGCTGCGGGTGATTCTCAAGTACGCGCACGGTGGCCAGTCGGTCATTCGGCAGGCCAAGCGGATTTCGACGCCCGGTCTGCGGAAGTACGTGGGCGTGTCGGAAATCCCCCGCGTCCGCAACGGCCTCGGCATGGCCATCCTGAGCACGTCGAAGGGCATCATGTCCGACCGTGATGCGCGCACTGCCAATACCGGCGGTGAACTCCTCGCCCTCGTCTGGTAAGGAGACGCATACACATGTCGCGTATTGGTAAGCGCCCGATTCCGGTTCCGGCCGGCGTGACCGTGGCGATCTCCGGCAGCCACATCACGGTGAAGGGGCCGAAGGGCGAACTCGCCCGCGTGCTCCCGGCCGAGATGATCGTGGCGCACGAAGGTGCAGAGATGCAGGTGAAGCGTCCGTCGGATGAGGAGCGCCACAAGGCGCTGCACGGTCTGACGCGCACGCTGGTGGCCAACATGGTCGAAGGCGTGACGACGGGGTTCAAGAAGGTCCTCGAGATCACAGGCGTCGGCTACAAGGCCGAGATCAAGCCCTACGGCGCGCTGCTGTCGCTGGGGTTCTCGCACCAGATCGAGTACAAGGCGCCGGCTGGCGTGTCGATCACCGCACCGAATCCCACCACGGTGGTGATCGAAGGTGCGAGCAAGGAGCTCGTGGGCCAGGTGGCCGCCGAGATCCGCAGCTTCCGCAAGCCCGAGCCCTACAAGGGCAAGGGCGTCAAGTACCAGGGCGAAGTCATCCGGCGCAAGGCCGGTAAGGCCGGAGGCAAGTAATGGCGAAGATCGCGATCCCGCGTACGAACGCGGAGAAGCGCAAGCGTCGGCATCTGCGCGTGCGCAAGGCAGTGAACGGGACGCCGGAGCGTCCGCGCCTGGTAGTATTCCGTTCGCTCAAGCACATCTACGCCCAGATCGTGGACGACGTCGCGCAGCGTACGCTGCTGACCGTCGGCGACGAGAAGCTGAGCGGTACGAAGTCCGAGCGCGCCTTGGCGGTAGGCAAGGCGGCGGCGGAGAAGGCGAAGGCGGCGGGTATTTCGAAGGTGGTCTTCGATCGCGCCGGTTACCAGTACCATGGCCGCGTGAAGGCCGTTGCCGAAGGCGCCCGAGAGGGCGGCCTGGAGTTCTGATCATGGCAGACGCACAGAATCAGGGTGGCGCTCCGGCGCGTGGTGGACGTGGCCCCGGCGGCGGCGCAGGCCGTGGCCGTGGTGGCCCGGGCGGTGGTCGTGGGCGCGGCGGTCCGGGCGGTGGCCCGGGCGGCGGCCGTGGCCGTGGCCCCGGTGGCGAAGGTGGCGGTCAGGGCGGCCGGGACGGCCGTGGCCGTGGCCCCGATCGCGGCGGCCCGCAGCAGGAGCGCGAGCAGAGCGATCTGGTCGAGAACGTGATTGCGATCAACCGCGTGGCGAAGGTCGTGAAGGGTGGCCGCCGGTTCTCGTTCAACGCGCTTGTCGCCGTGGGCGATGGCCAGGGCAAGGTGGGCTATGCCACCGGCAAGGCGAACGAAGTGTCCGAGGCGGTCCGCAAGGCCGTGGAGGCCGCGCGTCGCAGCATGGTGGCCGTGCCGCTCACCGGCTCGACGATCCCGCACGAGGTGGTCGGCAAGCATGGCGCCGGTAAGGTGCTCATGAAGCCGGCCGCTCCCGGTGCCGGCGTGATTGCCGGTGGTGCGGTGCGCGCGGTGCTTGAGTGCGCCGGCATCCACGATATCCTCACCAAGTCGCTCGGCTCGACCAATCCGCACAACATGGTGCGGGCGGCGATCGACGGGTTGACGCACCTCATCACCGTCGAGCAGGCGGCGAAGGAGCGCGGCATCGAGGTCTCGCAGATCGGGTACAAGTCGCGGGCGAAGTCGAAGACGGAAACGGTGAGCACCAGCAAGGCGGCCGTGGTGGCCGCGGAGGTGGCATAATGCCGCGTACGTTTGTGTGGCATCCGTCCAAGGGCCCGGCCAAGACGCCGAAGCTCGAGAAGCCGACGGATGGCAAGGTGCAGATCACGCAGGTGCGCAGTGCCATCGGCCACTCGTGGCGCATGCGCGCCACGCTGGCGGCGCTGGGCCTGCGCCATCATCAGGCGACGGTTGTGCAGCAGGATTCCGCCTCGCTGCGTGGCCAGCTCAAGAAGGTGCGTCACCTGGTTCAGGTGACGCCGGTGGAGGGGTAATCCATGGCGAATGACGCCGAGAAGACCGAGCAGATCGGTCTGCACAACCTGAAGCCGGCGCCGGGCTCGCACCGCTCGCGTCGCCGGGTGGGTCGTGGTCCGGGCTCCGGCCTGGGCAAGACCTCCGGCAAGGGTCACAAGGGCTCCATGGCGCGTTCCGGCCATGGCGGTCCCGGTGGCGGCAAGCCGCATTTCGAAGGCGGCCAGATGCCGATCACGCGTCGCATTCCGAAGCGCGGCTTCACCAATCCATTTCGTGAAGAGGCGCAGCTGGTGCGCCTCACGGATCTGGCGCGGGTGGCCGGTGACGAAGTGACGACGGAAACGCTGGTGGCTGCCGGCCTCATGCGCGAGGGCCAGGGGCCCGCGAAGCTGCTCGCCAACGGTGAAGTTTCGCGTGCGGTGACGGTGAAGGGCGTGAAGGTCAGCGCCTCCGCCAAGGCGAAGATCGAGGCGGCCGGCGGCCGCGTCGAAGGCTGACGGAGAGCATTCAGCGCATGGCAGACCAGAACAACGCGGCGGCGAACGCTGTCGCCAACATCTACCGGACGCCTGAGCTGTGGGCGAAGATCACCTTCACGTTCCTGTGCATGGTGATCTATCGCGCCGGCTCGCATATCACGGCGCCCGGGATCGACGTCCAGGCGCTGACCGACTACTTCACCCGCCAACAGGGCGGGGGGCTTCTCGGCCTCTACGACATGTTCGTGGGTGGTGGTCTCTCACGTGCCACCGTGTTTGCGCTCGGCATCATGCCCTACATCTCGGCGAGCATCTTCGTCCAGATCGCCGGGGCCGTGCTGCCGAACGTGGACAAGATGCAGAAGGATGAAGAGGGGCGGAAAAAGCTGACGCAGTACACCCGCTACCTCACCGTGGTGCTGGCGCTCATCCAGGCATACGGCTTCGCGCTGTTCACGGCGTCGTTGCCGGCAGCGGTGTCGCGGCCCGGCCCGTGGTTCACCGTGCAGATGATGCTCTTCCTCACCACGGGCGCGATCTTCGTGATGTGGCTGGGCGAGCAGATCACCGAGCGTGGTTTGGGCAACGGTGCCTCGCTGATCATCTTCTTTTCGATCGTCGAGCGCATGTGGCCGTCCATCTTCCAGTCCTTCAACTTCGTCACGACCGGAGCGGTGTCGCCGCTCACGCTGGTGGTGTTGGCGATCGTCATGGTGGCGGTGGTGGCGGGCGTGGTGGCGATCACCGTGGCGGCCCGCCGGGTGCTCATCCAAATCCCGCAGCGCACGATGGCGCGGGGCCGACAGCGTGAGGCGGCGCGCAACTTCATTCCGTTGCGCATCAACACCGCCGGCGTCATGCCGATCATCTTCGCCCAGTCGGTGATTGTCATCCCCGGCGCGCTGGCCCAGTTCAGCGGCAACGCGAAGCTGCAGGAGATCGCGGAGTACTTCAATCCGCAGGGCCCGAATCCGTGGCTCTACTTCGTGCTGTCGGCCGTGCTCATCATGCTGTTCACGTACTTCTACACGTCCATCATCTTCAATCCGGTCGACCTGGCCGAGAACCTGAAGAAGCAGGGCGGATTTGTGCCGGGGATCAAGCCGGGCGCGAAGACGGCGGAGTACATCGAGCAGGTCGTGGAGCGCATCACGCTGCCGGGCGCGATATTCCTTACGGTCATCGCCCTCATGCCGATCGTGATCGCCCGCCTCGTGAACGTGCCCTTCGCCTTTGGTGGCACGTCGCTGCTGATCGTGGTTGGTGTGGCGCTCGATACCATGTCGCAGATGCAGCAGCACCTGCTGCTCCGCAAGTACGACGGCTTCATGAAGAAGGGTCGTGTCAAGTTCCGCGGTCGTCAGGCGACCCAGGGCGGCTTCTAAACTCCTCCAATGATCATCGTCCTGCTTGGACCTCCAGGCGCGGGCAAGGGAACACAAGGCGAGCGGCTAGCCGCTCGCCTTGACGTTCCCAAGATCGCGACTGGCGATGTCCTCCGCGCCGCGGTCCGTGACGGCACTCCACTTGGTCTCGAAGCCAAGGCAGCCATGGATCGCGGCGATCTCGTCCCCGATGCGGTCATCATGGGGATCATGAAGGAAGCGCTCGCGTCGCCCATGGCGGCGAAGGGAGCCATCCTCGACGGCGTCGTACGCACCACGCCGCAGGCCGAGGGGTTGGCGGAAACGCTCGCCACCCTCGGGCGGACGCTCGACGCGGTCTTGCTCTTCGAGGTGGATGAAGAGGAGCTGGTGCGTCGGCTCAGCGGCCGCACCACCTGCGACGTATGCCAGCGTCCGTTCTTCGGGCGTGAGCCCGGCGAAGCCTGTGGGGTGGACGGGGACGCGCCCCAGGGGACCCTCGTGCGTCGCAGGGACGACGAACCCGAGGCCATTCGCAAGCGCATGCAGGTCTATCGCGACCAGACGGCGCCCGTCATCGACTGGTACTCGGCCCAGGGCGCCAACATGGTGCGCGTCGACGCCATCGGTTCGCTCGAGGATGTCGAAGCGCGTGTGCACGCGGCGCTCGGACTGACGTGATGGCGTTTGGGAACAGCGCGCCGGCGACGTTGCTCAAGTCGCCGCGCGAGATCGACATCATGGCGCGGGGCGGGGCAATTTTGCACGCCACGCTCATGCAGGCCAAGGCACACGTGCGAGCCGGGATCTCCACCCTCGAGCTCGACCAGGTCGTGGAGAGCTTCATCCGCTCGCACGCCGGCGCCGAACCCGCGTTCAAGGGGTTGTACGGATTCCCAGGGAGCGCGTGCATCTCCATCAACGAGGAGATCGTGCACGGGATTCCCTCGCGCAGGCGGCTCCTCAACGAGGGGGACATCGTGACGGTCGATGTCGGCGTGAAGCTCGAGGGGATGTACACCGACGCGGCGATCACCATTCCGGTGGGGCAGATCGACGCGGAGACGCAGCGGCTGCTGGATGTGACGCAGCGGTCGCTGGAGGCAGGCATCGCCGCCGCCACGCCGGACAATCACGTGGGCGATATCGGCGCCGCCGTGCAGACGGTGGTGGAGGCGGCGGGCTTTGGGGTCGTGCGCGAGCTCGTCGGACACGCCGTGGGCTTCTCACCGCACGAGGAGCTGCAGATCCCCAACTACGGGAAGCCGAAGCGCGGGAAGAAGCTCAGCGTGGGGCTCACGATCGCCATCGAACCGATGGTCAACGTGGGGACCGCGAAGACGCGCACGCTCAGCGACAAGTGGACCGTGGTGACCGCCGATGGCAAGCGTTCGGCGCACTTCGAGCACACGGTGGCGATCACCGAGAACGGACCGCGCATTCTGACGCTGCCGGGCTGACGATCTCCCGCCCCGATGGGGTTACCGGGGAGACATGGCCCGCTCCGCCGCCGCCTCGGCAATACGGGCATGCATTGCCGCGGCATCGAGCAACTTGCGAGCTTCACTGGCCAGCGCGGCACCGCGCTCGGCGCCGGCCTGGTCGAGTGAGGCCACATTGATGCGCACGTTGAGCACGGCGCCCTTGCACGCGGCTTCGGCGAGCAACGCGCCCACGCAGGCGTCGCTGACTGCGTTACTGTTGCCCCGCTCGGCAAGGGCGGCGGCAAGCGCTCCCACCTCCACGGCGGTCCGGGCCGTTTCCAACGGCACTTCGGCGGCCCCAATGAGCGCTTCGCGAACGGCGGACGCGCGGGCGGCCTGCTGGTCGTCGGACTCCTTGGGGAGCTGGTACGCGCTGCGGACGGCTTCGTATGACTGCGCATCGCGTTCCACGAGGGCATTGAGCGTGCGCCGCAGCGACGTGGCCAGGAGCGCGAGCTGCTTCATCTCCTCCTCCACGGCCGCGTACTTCTTCTTGCCAATGGTCAGCCCGGCGACCATCTGCGCCAGCGCGGCGCCCAGTGCCCCCGCGTGCGCGGCCACACTCCCGCCGCCGGGCGTGGGCGTGGGGCCGGCCACGCTCGACATGAAGCCGTCCACGGTTTCGCCGCCGCTCATGACTTCCCGCACTTTCGTTTCGAGCAGCATGCCCTTGTGGAAGCTGCGCAGCTGGATGTGCCGGGCGCCCGCGTCGAGGATGACGCGCTCGGGCACCAACCCGACGATCTCGCTCCACGTGGGCGCCACGCCGTAGGCTGCCGCTTCGGTCTTTACGAAATCGAAGACCCGATGCAACGGCGTCTTCTCCGTATCCACGAGATTCATGCTCACCTGGGCCTGGCCGTCCACTTCCATGCCCAGTCCCTTCACGTAGCGCAACCCGCCGCTGGAGCCGCGAATGGCCTTCGCGACTTCCTTGGCAACGGGGAGGTTGCTCCGGTCGCCCAGGTACACGTTGTACGCCACGAGGAAGGGACGGGCTCCGACGGCCGTGGCGCCGGCGGTGGGGTGCAACTGCGCCTCGCCATAGTCGGGCCGGCGGGCCGGGTTGGCGCGCACGTCGTCACGCAGCCCCTCGAACTCCCCCCGACGCACGTCGGCGAGATTCTCGCGCGTGGGCGTGGTGGCCGCGCGCTCGTACAGGTACACCGGAATGCCCAGTTCACGCGCGGCCCGCTCCCCCAACGCGCGTGCCAGCGCAATGCAATCGTCCATCGTGGCGCCATCGAGCGGAATGAACGGCACGACATCGGTCGCCCCGATGCGAGGATGCTCCCCCTGATGACGGGTGAGATCGATGCGATCGCGCGCTTCGCGCATGGCCGCCAGCGCTGCCGGTACCGCCGCCTCGAGCGTCGCGACGAACGTGATGACGGTGCGGTGGTGTGACGGATCGCTGGACACATCGAGTACGTGCGCACCGCTGGTGGTGGCAATGGCATCGCGGATGGCCGCGATGACGGTGGGATCACGGCCTTCGGAGAAGTTGGGGACGCACTCGACGAGGGGCATGGGGCTGGCTCAGTGGTTGTCGTGGCGAAACCGCATGCGCGGAGTCGCGCCGGAGCGGAGGAGCGGAGGAGCGGAGTCGTGGCGGAGCGGCGAGGTCGCGGGAGGTGTCAGGCCACACCCATCAGTTCGCGGGCGCCCTGGTCCGGTCGTTGAGGATATCGAGAAACCAGTCGTGCAACACGCCATTGGACGCCACGACGGGGCCGCCGATGAGGCGCGCATCGTGGCCATCCAGGTCGGTGACCCTGCCGCCCGCTTCGCGCACGAGGAGCACACCGGCGGCCAGGTCCCATGGGTTGAGCCACAGTTCCCAAAAGCCGTCGAAGCGACCGTTGGCCACGTCGGTGAGATCCAGCGCGGCGCTGCCGGCGCGTCGCATGCCGGCGGTCACCGGCATGAGGCGACGCATCATGCCAAGGTAGCGCTCGGCGTACGACACATCGCGAAAGGGGAAGCCGGTGCCGATAAGGGCGCGCGCGGGGTCCACGATGCTGGACACATGCATGGGCTGCCCGTTGACGTGGGCTCCGGTACCCGCCGCGGCCGTGTAGATACCGCCGCGCGCGACGTCATGAATGACGGCCGCCTGCGGTACGCCGTCGAGGGCAATGCAGATGGAGACGCCGTAGCTGGGGAAGCCATGAAGGAAGTTGGTGGTGCCGTCGAGCGGGTCGACGATGGCCACCAGTCCGGTCTCGGGATCGGCGTCGTTGCTCAACTCCTCCCCCACCACGCGCAAGTCGGGTACCTGCGACAGCAGGACGTCGCGAATGCGCTCCTCGGCCCCCAGGTCCACGTGGCTCACGAAGTCGGTGGCGCTCTTGGCCTCCCACGCAATGGCTCGGTGGGTGCGCGCCTCATGGGCGATGAAATCGGCGGCCACCTGCGCGGCGGCGGTGGCGGCAGCAAGCCAGAGGTGACGGTCGGCGGAGGACATGCGTGGAAACTGGCGAGGGGCGCCACGAAACTGCAGGAGGCAGACGGCCGCGCCGCCCCCACACCGCCGTCCGCCATTGCTGTTGGCCGCCTCGGCGGTGTTGGCTACGTTACCTCCATGGCACGCATCTTCTCCGGCATCCAGCCCTCGGGCGAACTCCACATCGGCAACTATCTCGGTGCCGTCAAGAACTGGGTGAAGCTCCAGGGGGAGCACCCCGGCGCCATTTACTGCGTGGTGGATTATCACGCCATCACGGGGGCCTACGATCCGGCCGTGCTGCGGGCGCGGCGCTGGGGCATGGCCAAGAGCCTGCTGGCGTCCGGCATTGATCCGGCGCAGGCGATCCTCTTCATGCAGAGCGACGTGCCCGAGCACACCGAGCTGTCGTGGATCTTCACCACGATCACGCCGCTGGGGGACCTCGAGCGCCAGACGCAGTTCAAGGACAAGTCCTCAAAGCTGGAAAGCATCCCGGCCGGTGTGCTCATGTATCCGGTGCTGCAGGCGGCCGACATTCTCCTGTACCGCGCCGACAGCGTACCGGTGGGCGAGGATCAGATCCAGCACCTGGAGCTCGCGCGCGACACATCGCGCAAGTTCAACGCCAAGTTCGACGTGGCATACTTCCCCGAACCCAAACCGCTGCTCACCCCCACGCGGCGCATCCTTGGACTCGACGGCAACGCCAAGATGTCGAAGTCGATGGGGAACACCATCGGGCTGCTGGAGAGTGACGACGAGATCTGGCAGAAGCTGCGGCCGGCGATGACCGACCCGCAGCGGGTGCGAAAGAGCGACCCGGGGCGCCCGGAGGTGTGCAATATCTTCCAGCTGCACAAGGCGTTCAATGCGGAGCACACCGTGGCGCAGGTGGCCGACCAGTGCAGCACCGCGGGGTGGGGGTGCATGGACTGCAAGAAGGTGCTGCTGGAGGGGATGGTGCAGGAGCTGACGCCCATCCGTCGGCGGAGCGCCGAGCTCGACGCCGAGCCGTCGCGGGTGCTGGACGCGCTGGCGGACGGCGGGCGCGCCGCGCGGGCGATTGCCCAGCAGACGATGGGAGAAGTGCGGGAAATCATGGGGCTGAGCGGGCTGCCGGCCACGTAAATCCCGGCGCGTGTGACGGCGGGGCCACCGGCGTGACACCGGCGTGACACCGGCCCCCTGTCACGTTGCCGGAACTCTTGCAGGGTCGTCCCGGAACCGGGAGCACGTGAGCCGCGTGCGTCCGTTTCCTTCGAGCCGACCAAGAGACCGTGGCAATCGAACGCATCATCAAGGCAGCCGTCGAACGTGGGGCATCCGACGTGCACATCAAGGCGGGCGACGTCGTGCGCGCCCGCATTGACGGGCGGTTGGTGGTGCTGACGAAGCAGGCGCTCACGGCCGAGCAGACGCGAGCCATCGCGCTGCACCTCGTGAGCAACGATGCCGACCGCGCGACGATCGACACGCTGCGCGACTTCGACTGCTCCTGGGCGGCCCCCGGGGTGGGCCGGTTCCGCGTGAACATTCTGCGGCAGCGGGCGTCGCACTCGATCGTGATGCGCGTAATTCCCGAGAGGGTCCCTACCATGCAGTCACTGGCGTTGCCCTCGGTGCTGGCGCGTATTGCGCACACGGAGCGTGGCATGGTGCTGGTGACGGGCGTGACCGGATCCGGCAAGTCGAGCACGATGGCGGCGCTGGTGAACGAGATCAATGCGAGCCACGAGAAACACATTCTCACGCTCGAGAACCCAATCGAATTCCTCCACAACGACATCAAGAGCTCGGTGACGCAGCGCGAGGTGGGGATCGACACCGACACGTTCCGCATGGGACTGCGCGCCGCGCTCCGGCAGGATCCCGATGTGATCCTCATCGGCGAAATGCGCGATACCGAGACGATCGACACGGCGATGAAGGCGGCGGAAACGGGGCACCTGTTGATCTCCACGTTGCACACCCCCGACGCCGTGACCACGGTGATGCGCATCGTGGCGATGTTCCCGCCAGAGGAGCAGCTGGTGGTGCGCATGCGTCTGGCGGAATCGCTGCACGCGGTGGTGTCGCAGCGCCTGTTGCCGCGCAAGAGCGGACAGGGGCGTGTGGTGGCCGCCGAGGTGATGATCAACACCAGCACCATTCGCGACCTCATCGCCGAGGGGCGCATTGCCGAGATCCGCGACTACATCGCCGACGGGTCGCAGTACGGCATGCAGACCTTCGACCAGCACCTCACGGAGCTGGTGCACAGCGGCGTGGTGGATTTCGAGGTGGCCAGGGGCGCGGCGACCAACCCCGCCGACTTCGAGCTGTCGTTCCGCATGGGGCGGAGCCGCAAGACGCCCATCGCCGGGCAGACCATCAAGCCGACGGCCATGCCGGGGCTGTCGGCCACCACGCGACCGGCGGTGCCGGCGCCGGCGCCACTGGGCGCCAACCCGCTCGGCACCGGGCAGCGGCTGCCCCCGCTCGCCACGCGTCCAAGCGGTCACGGCATGGTGACGAGCCCCAACCCCCTGCAGAGCGACGCGATCTTCGGCAGCGGATTCGAGAATCTTTTCGGGCAGTAGCACGCGGGCCGGGCACGGGCAGGGCGTACGCAGGGGGACGAGGGCTGGGGAGCCGGGCGCCGGAGAATGCGCACGGCAGGCCTCGCGCGGGTGGGGAGGCTGCGGCAACTTTGATGCATGCCCAACCTCTCCGTCGCCCAGCTGGGCGGGCTCATGGTGCCCGCCATTTCCACGTTCACGCCGAGCGGTGAACTCGATGGCGCTGCCTTTCAGCGCAATCTCGATGCGCACCTGGCCTTCGGTATGGATGG
Source organism: Gemmatimonas sp. (assembly GCF_027531815.1). Classification (NCBI taxonomy): domain Bacteria; kingdom Pseudomonadati; phylum Gemmatimonadota; class Gemmatimonadia; order Gemmatimonadales; family Gemmatimonadaceae; genus Gemmatimonas; species Gemmatimonas sp. The sequence goes on from NZ_JAPZSK010000007.1 coordinate 86,720, forward strand.
CGTGCTGGTGGGGGGATCGAGTGGCGAGTCCGCCCTGCTCGAGAACGACGATCGGCGACAGCTGCTGGCGTGGGCGCGCGAGCGCATCCCGCAGGACAAGTGGCTCATTGCCGGCATCGGCAGCGAAAGCACGCGTCTCACGATCCAGCGTGCGCGCGATGCCCGCGAGGCCGGGGCCGACGCGGTGCTGGTGATCTCCCCGCATTACTTCCTCAAGCGCATGACGGAGCGTGCCCTGCTGGCGCACTTCCACACCGTGGCGGACACGAGTCCGTTGCCGGTGATGCTGTACAACATGCCGGCGTATTCGCACCTCGTGCTGAGCCCGGCGTTCGTGCACGAGATGGCGCAGCATCCGAACGTGATCGGGATGAAGGACAGCGCCGGCAACCTCCCGGTGCTGCAGCAGTATCTCGAGGCGCAGGGCGACCAGTTCAAGGTCATCACGGGGAGTGGCGGAACCGTGGTTCCGGCGCTGACGGCTGGCGTGTCCGGGGCCATCCTGGCGATTGCCTTGTATGCCGGGCCGGCGGTGCGTCGCATGGTGGACACGTTCCGCGCCGGTGATCACGGGGCGGCCGCGGCCATGCAGAGTACGCTCACACCGCTGGCCACCGACATTGCCGGCGCCATGGGGCCGGCGGGAATCAAGGCGGCCATGGACCTCGTGGGGCTGCATGGCGGTCCCACGCGGGCACCGCTGCTGCCGGTGAGCGCGGAGGAGCTGGAGACCGTGCGGGAGCGGCTGGCGGGGGCGGGGCTGCTGTAGCCGCTGCGCTCATCACCTGAAAGTGGCACGTACGACTCACCACGCGAGTGATGCGTCGTGCGTTCGAGTATTGCGTGGTGCGTCCGCTCGCCGAAACCATGGCCCGCCCGGTGTCGTACGGAGGGGCATGATCGCCCTCACCCTGCTGGCCGTGGCGCTGGTCGTCGGTCTCCTGCTCGTCCCGCTGGGATTGCCGGGGCTGTGGGTCATGCTGGCTGCCACCTGCGGGTATTGGCTGGCGGTCCCCGGTGGCAGCGTGGGTGTGCTGACGGTGATCGTTGTGGCCACCCTGGTGATTGCCGCCGAGGTGGTGGAGTTCGCCGTGGCCGGGCGCTATGCGCGGCAGTACGGCGGTTCCCGCCGTGCCTCGTGGGGCGCCATTCTCGGCGGCCTCGTGGGGGCGGTGGTGGGGGTGCCGGTGCCGGTGGTCGGGTCCATGGTGGGCGCCTTCGCCGGCGCCTTTGGTGGTGCCCTGGTGGCCGAGCTCACGGTGCCACGCGAACGGCGTGGCGTCCCGGTGCAGGTGGCGAAGGGGGCGTTGATCGGTCGCGTGGTCGCAGCCGCCCTCAAGGTGGGGTTTGGGGTGGCCATTCTCTTTCTGGTCGGTGCTGCCGGTCTGGTGGGCCGGATGGCGGCGTCGGGCTGAGGGCCACACCGTCGAGTGTGCCCGACCTTCGGTGTGGCGCGCACTCCGGTGAGGATCTAGATTCTCTCCACGCCCTGCGGATCGTCCGCGGGGCGTTTTTTGTGCGCGGCCGCCGAGGCCGCCGGAGACCGATCGCATGTTCGATTCGAAGACGCGCACCGTGGTGGTCGTTGGGGCGCAGTGGGGCGACGAGGGTAAGGGCAAGCTGGTCGACGTGCTGGCTGAGCAGGCCGACTGGGTGGTGCGCTACCAGGGCGGCGCCAACGCCGGGCATACGGTGCATATCGGCGACACGTCGTTCATCCTGCACCAGATCCCGAGCGGCATCCTGCACCCGGGTGTGCGCTGTGCGATCGGCAACGGCGTGGTCATGGACCCCGAGACGCTCTTCACGGAAATCGACGAGCTGGTGGCCGACGGCGTGGACGTTGAGGGGCGCCTTTATGTAAGTGAACGGGCGCATCTGGTGATGCCGTATCACAAGCTGGTGGACAAGGCCAGTGCCGCCAGCAAGGCCATTGGTACGACGGGTCGCGGCATCGGTCCCGCCTACGAGGACAAGGTGGCGCGCCGCGGCGTCCGCGTGCTCGACCTGCGCAACGCGGACCGTCTCCGGGAACTGGTGAGCGCCGGCGTGGAGCGCGCCAACGCGCAGCTCGAGCGCAGCGGCGCCGAGGTGCGGGCCAGTGTGGAGCATACCATGCACGTGCTCGAAGCGCTGGCGCCGCGGCTGCTGGGGCTGGCCGACGATGTGGGGCTGTGCGTGCACCGCGCCATCAAGAGCGGCGCCGCCGTGCTGCTGGAAGGCGCGCAGGGGTCGCTGCTCGACATCGATCACGGCACGTATCCGTTCGTCACGTCGAGCAACACGACGGTGGGCGGCGCGGCGACCGGGGTGGGGATCTCGCCCATGGCGCTCAACGCCGCGTTGGGTGTGGTGAAGGCGTACACCACTCGCGTGGGCAACGGACCGCTCCCCACGGAGCTCGAGGAGCCGTTGCACAGCCACGTACGTCAGCTTGGACATGAGTTCGGCGCCACCACGGGACGTCCACGTCGCTGTGGCTGGTTCGACGGCGTCGTGGTCAAGTACGCGGCCCGTGTGAACGGCCTGACGGGGTTGGCCATCACCAAGCTCGACGTCCTCGATTCGCTGGACCAGCTGGCCGTGTGTACGGGCTACAAGGTGGGCGATGACGTGTACACCGAGTTCCCGGCGGATCTCGCGTTGCTCGAGCGGGCCGCGCCGATCTACGAGTGGTTCCCGGGATGGAAGCAAAGCACGCAGGACGCACGCTCGCTGAGCGACCTGCCGCCGGCGGCCCGGGCGTATCTCGACCGGCTGGAACAGCTGTGCGAGGCGCCCATCGCGTACGTGAGCGTGGGGACGCGGCGCGACCAGATCATTGCGCTCGAGCGCTGAGGCGTTTCAGCCAACCACCGGGTGACCGTGGAGACCACGACCGTAGACCTTGCCGTCGTCGGCGCTGGCCCCTGCGGGTTGGCGGCGGCAATCGCCGCGCAGCGCGCAGGGCTGTCGGCTGTCGTGTTCGATCGCGGCTGTCTCGTGAACGGGATCGCCGGCTACCCCACGTACATGACGTTCTTCTCCACGGCGGAGCGCATCGCCATCGGTGGGGTGCCGTTCATCGTGGCCACAGAGAAGCCCACGCGTCGCGATGCGCTGGCCTATTACCGTGGGGTGGCCGACGTGTACGGGCTGGACGTGCGGCAGTACGAGACGGTGCAGACCATGCGTCAGGTACGTGTGGACCCGCGTCCCGGGCCGTCGGAGTCGGAGCGGGCGGCGCGGTGGCTGCTGCGCAGCGAGAAGCGTTCCGGGGTGGTGCGCGAAACGGCGGCCCATGCGGTGGTGATCGCCACGGGCTACTTCGGACGCCCCAACCGCCTGGGGGTGCCGGGAGAATCGCTGTCGCACGTGCGACACGGCTACCTCGAGGGGCACGCCGCCTGGCGGGAGCCCGTGGTAATCGTGGGGGGCGCCAACAGTGCGGTGGACGCGGCGCTGGACATGTACCGCGCCGGCGCACAGGTAACGATGGTGCACGTCGCCGAGGGGCTCGATGCAAATGTGAAGCCGTGGGTGCGTCCGGAGATCGAGGCGCGCCTGCGGGAGGGCGCCATCACGGCGCGCTTCGGCTCACGCGTGGTCGCCATCGAGCTGGAGACCGTGGTGATCGAGGGGCCCGCCGGCACCGAGCGGCTGCCCGCGACGCAGGTATACACCATGACCGGCTACCTGCCGGAGACGGGGCTGCTCGAACAGATCGGTGTGCCCATCGATGCGCTCAGCGGTATCCCCGCGCACGACCCGATCACCATGGCCACACCGCTCCCGGGCGTCTACCTTGCGGGAGTCATCGCGAGCGGCAACCAGGCCAATCGCATCTTCATCGAAAACGGCCGCGATCATGGCGACGCCATCGTGGCCCATCTGCTCCGCCATTCGCTGCGCTGACGCCCGGCATCCAGCCGGGTCATCCGGTGCAGCGCGACCCTGAACACCGAGTGCCATGAGTCATCCCGATGTGATGGACAAGCTGGTGTCGCTGTGCAAGCGACGGGGCTTCATCTTCCAGTCGTCCGAGATCTACGGCGGCACGGGATCGGTGTGGGACTATGGCCCGCTGGGCGTGGAGCTCAAGAAGAACATCAAGGATCGCTGGTGGCACGCGATGGTGCGGTCGCGCGACGATATCGAGGGGCTCGACGCGGCCATCCTCATGCATCCGCGCACCTGGGAAGCGAGCGGGCATGTGGCCGGTTTCGTGGACCCGCTCGTGGACTGCAAGACGTGCAAGGGCCGTTTTCGCGCCGACAAGCTGGAAGATGCGCGCTGCCCGCAGAAGCCGAGCAAGCAGCCGGGCCAGCACGACGCCTGCCAGCTCACCGAGGCGCGGCAGTTCAATCTGATGTTCAAGACGCACATGGGCGCGCTGGAGGAGAGCGCGAGCATCGTGTACCTGCGGCCGGAAACGGCGCAGGGGATCTTCGTGAACTTCCTGAACGTGCAGCAGAGCATGCGCCAGAAGGTGCCGTTCGGCATCGCGCAGATCGGCAAGGCGTTCCGCAACGAGATCACGCCGGGGAACTTCATTTTTCGCACGCGCGAGTTCGAGCAGATGGAGATGCAGTTCTTCGTCGAACCCGGCACGGACATGGAGTGGTTCGAGACGTGGAAGGCGCTGCGCATGCAGTGGCACCTCGACCTTGGCCTCTCGCCCGACCGTCTCAAGTTCCACCAGCACACGGCGGGTGAACTGGCGCACTACGCGCGCGCGGCGTTCGACGTGACCTTCGACTTTGGCGGCACGCTGGGCTACCAGGAAATCGAAGGTGTGCACAACCGCAGCGACTTCGACCTGACGCAGCACCAGCAGTTCTCGAGCAAGAAGCTCGAGTACTTCGACCAGGTGAACAACAAGCGCTACGTGCCGTACGTGATCGAAACGTCGGTGGGCGCCGATCGCGTGACACTGGCTGCCCTGGTGAATGCCTACCGCGAAGAGGTGGTGGAAGGCGAGGCCGAAGGGCGCGTGGTGCTGGGGCTGCACCCGTCGATTGCGCCGATCAAGGCGGCCATCTTCCCGCTCACCAAGAAGGACGGGCAGCCGGAGATGGCGAAGAGGCTGCTGGACGATCTGCGCGGGGCGTTCACCGTGGACTACGACGAAACGGGCTCGATCGGTAAGCGCTACCGGCGTCAGGACGAAGTGGGCACGCCGTTCTGCATCACGGTGGACGGGCAGAGCACGGGCGACCACACGGTCACGGTGCGCGACCGCGATACGCTGGCGCAGGACCGGGTGGACGCGTCGCAGCTTCGGGCGTACCTGGCGGGCAAGCTTCTCGGCTAACCGAAAGACGCGGGGGAACGACGCGCGATCGACTACGCGCTGGCGCCCACGCGTTGGCGCCCACGCGTTGGCACGGACGCGGGGGGACGCGGGCACCCGCGTCGGCAACCACGTGGGGCAGCAACGGGCGACGGGCTCGCTTTGGGCTTTGGGCGGTCGATCTAGGCGGTCGGGGTCGGGGTCGGGGTCGGGGTCGGGGGACGCGCGGGGCGCGCGGCTGTCGGGGTCGGGGTCGGGGTCGGGGGACGCGCGGGGCGCGCGGCTGTCGGGGTCGGGGTCGGGGCAGCGAGATCTCCTCCCAATCCGTAGCTTTGGGGTGCGATTTCCCTCCCCCCGAACCCTCACGCGTCATGTTCCCAGTGCGTACCCTCGCGCTGCTGTCGCTTCCGGCGGCCGCGCTGCTTCAGCCGCCGGCCCGCCCCGCCAGCCGCTCTGCGGCTCCTCCGGTGGCGCTGGCGCCGGTCACGCTCGATTCGGCTTTCCTCAAGAACTTCCGCTGGCGCAACATCGGCCCCGATCGCGGCGGGCGTTCCATTGCCGCCAGCGGGGTCAAGGGGCGCAAGAACGAAGCGTACTTCGGGGCTACGGGCGGCGGGTTGTGGAAGACCACCGACGGCGGCGAGACGTGGACGCCGGTAACCGACGGGCAGATCACCAGCGCCTCGGTGGGCGCCGTGGCGGTGAGTGAGAGCCACCCCGACGTGGTCTACATCGGCACGGGCGAGAGCGCGATCCGCGGCAACATCATGCCCGGGGACGGCATCTACAAGAGCACCGATGCCGGCAAGCGCTGGAAGCATGTGGGGTTCCGCACCGCCGACGCGATCTCCAAGATCCGCGTGCACCCCACCAACCCCGACATCGTCTACGCCGCGGTGTTCGGCAAGTACAGCGTGCCGAGCGAGGAGCGCGGCGTGTACAAGAGCACCGATGGCGGGGCCACCTGGAAGCGCGTGCTCTTCCGCGACGCGAAGAGCGGTGCCGTGGATATCGCGATCGATCGTACCAATCCGCAGGTGCTGTACGCGGCCATCTGGGAAGCCTACCGCAAGGAGTACCAGATGTCCTCCGGTGGGCCGGGCTCGGGGCTGTTCAAGAGCACCGACGGTGGAGAGACGTGGACCGAGATCACGCGTGCCACGGGGCTCCCCAGCGGACTCGTGGGCAAGATTGGCGTGGCGCTCACCGCCGCGAAGCCTGGTCGCGTCTATGCGCTCATCGAAAACGAGAATGGCGGTCTCTTCAAGAGCGATGACGCCGGGGCCACGTGGACCTTCGTGAACGGCGATCGCAACATCCGGCAGCGTGCATTCTACTACACGCACCTGTTCGCCGATCACCAGAACGCCGACCTCGTGTACCTCCAGAACGTGTCGTTCTTCCGCTCGAGTGATGCCGGCAAGACGCTCGTGAGCATCGGCGCCGGCAGTCATGGCGACTGGCACGACCTGTGGATCAACCCGGACGACCCGACGCATCTCGTTGCCGGGAACGACGGGGGCGGTACGGTGACCTTCGACACCGGGAAGAAGTACAGCGAGCAGGATTTCCCCACCGAGCAGTGGTACCACGTGATCACCACCAAGCACGTGCCGTTCCATGTGTGTGGCTCGCAGCAGGACAACAGCACGCTGTGCACGCCGATGAACTGGAATCTCGGCCGGCAGAATGCGGCGCCCGGTCAGGAAGCGCAGGGCGGCATGGCGGTGTCGTATCAGGTCGGTGGTGGTGAGCCGGGCTACATCGCCCCCGACCCGCTCGACCTCGATGTGTTCTTCTCCGGTACCAACAACGGCGGCTACGTCGACAAGTTCAATCGCAAGACCGGGCTCTCGCGCGAGGTGAATCCGTACCCCTGGTTCTATTCGGGCGAACCGTCGAAGGAAATCCGGGAACGCTGGCAGTGGACCTTCCCCATCCTGTTCTCGCAGGTGGACCCCAAGCTGCTGTTCGTGTCGTCGCAGCGCCTGTGGGCCACGCGTGACGGTGGCCGTACCTGGAAGAACCTCAGCCCTGATCTCACGCGCCACGCCCCGGAAACGCAGGAGAAGTCGGGCGGCCCGATCACCGGTGACATGAATGGCCCCGAGGTGTATGGCACGATCTTCTCGGTGGGGCCGAGCAAGAAGGATGTGAATACCATCTGGACCGGGTCCGACGACGGCCTCGTGCACGTGACCCGCGACTTCGGCCGCACATGGACGAATGTCACGCCCAAGGCGATGCCCGAGTTCGGCCGCGTGTCGCAGATCGACGCGTCGAACTTCGACAATGGCACGGCGTACCTGTCGGTGCGCCGTCCACTGCTCAACGATCGGGCACCGTACATCTTCAAGACCACCGATTACGGCAAGACGTGGACGAAGATCGTGATGGGGCTGGGCGCCGAGGACTATGTGCACGCGGTGCGTGAAGACCCCACGCGCCGCGGGCTGCTGTATGCGGCGACGCAGCATGGCGTGTACATCTCGTACGACGACGGCGCGCAGTGGCAGAGCCTCAAGCTCAACATGCCCGACGTCCCGGTGGCCGATCTCATCGTGGAGCGCGACGAACTCGTCATCGGCACGCACGGGCGCGGCTTCTGGGTGCTCGACAACGTGACGCCGCTGCGGCAGGCCACGCCGCAGGTCCTCGCCGCGCGCTCGCATCTGTTCACCCCGGCCGTTGGGCTGCGCTCGTCCCCCGGCGTGGCGCTCAGCTGGACGCTCGCCGAAAAGCCCAAGCGTGGCATGCTCGCCGTGCTCGACTCCACCGGGGCGGTGTTGCGCGAGTTCACCGGCGACACCGCCGCGCCGGCCAGCGGCGCGGCCGCGGGCGGTCGCCGTCGCGGGACCTCGAGCAGCTTCCCCCTCCAGGTGGGGCTCACGCGCTTCACCTTCGATCTGCGCGCCACGGGCATTGAAAGCTTCCCCGGGATGATTCTCTGGGGAGCGGGCACCGCCGGACCCGCGCTTCCCCCAGGACGCTACACCGTGCGGCTCACCACCGACGGGCAGGAACTCAAGGCGCCGCTGGTCATCCGTCGCAGCCCGCTCGTGCCCGAGGTGTCCGACGCCGACCTGCGGGCGCAGTATGCGTTCGGCAAGCAGGTGCGCGACAAGACCAATGAGGCGCAGCGCGCGGTCATCGAGATTCGTAACGTGAAGGCGCAGCTGGACGATCGCTACAAGCGGGCGAACGACGATGCGCAGCTCAAGGCCAAAGGGGAAACGCTCCGCTCCAACGCCTTTGCGGTGGAACAGAACGTCTACCAGGTCAAGAACCAGTCAGGGCAGGATCCGCTCAACTTCCCCATCAAGGTGAACAACCGGCTCGCCAACCTGCTGTCGATGGCTGAGCGTGGCGACGGTCCGCCGGGCACGTACATGCCGGAGATCCTGTCGATCCTGTCGAAGGAACTCGGCGGCTACCAGGCGACGCTGGAGAAGGTGTGGAAGGCCGACCTCCCGGCGGTGAACGCGGAACTCGCGCGCCTCAAGCTGCCCGCCATCAATCCCAAGTGCACGGTGGTGGCGGGATGCTCGGCGACACCGTGATGCGGCGCGCGGCTCGAGGGGGGCGCTCCCGGGCGCGTATCGTGACGGCAATGCTCAGTACCGCGGCACTGGGCGTTGCCCTCTCGGGATGCGGACCCAGTCTGCGCGGGAAGGTGGTGACTGCCATGAGCGAGTGCGTTGCCGTGCGCAATCCGCTCTTTGTGGCGGGTCGTCCCAACGAGGCCTTGGCCACGAAGCTGCCGGCCGCTGTCGATTCGCTCGCCGACGAAACGGCGTATGCGTTCGGGTTCATCGTGTATCAGGAAGCGGCCAACGCGGCGGAGACCCAGGCTGAGCTTACCTGTGCGTTGGAGCTCGCATCGCACTATGTCGACGCTGATGTTCGGGTATGGCTGACCGACTACTCGCGCCATCCCAACGAGCCGGTGGCGGCGCTCGCCAAGCAGCTGTACGAGGCGCAACTGGTACGCATCGGCAGGGCCGTGCCTGCGAGCCCGTGAGAAAAGGCCGGTCGGTGCGTGAATCGAGCCACGGCGTTCGTACGGATGCCGTGGAAACGGAAGTCGTGGCGTAACATCGGCGGCGTCACGCCACGCGGTCGGCAGCACACCAACGGGGCGTCGCGATCACTCGCGACGCCCCGTTGGGCTTTCGATCAACGCCGGTCCAGGCGGCGTCTCATCGACCAGGCATCAGCGCTCGATGCGGATGCCGAGCATGCCCCACGGCTTGTAGAACTCGAAGCTGGGGTCGTCGCCGCCACCGCCGCGGTTCGGGCGATCGCCCACGTACGCGCGCAGCGGCGTGTTGGAAAGGTTGATGAACTCGCCGAAGATCTTCATCCCCTGGCGCAGCTGGTAGCTGCCGGACGCGTCCACCTGGAAACGGGCCTTGGTACGGGTGTCCGCCTCCGGGGAGACGGCACTGATGGTGGAGACGAAGGAGCCGGCATAGTTGCCGCCCAGGCGGAGTGACAGCGGGCCCCGGTCGAAGAAGAGGCCAATGTTGCCTGCCTGCGGCGCCTGCTCGGGGATGGGCGCATTCACCCCGTCGCGCCCGCGGCCGGGGATGTCGGCCGACGACTGCGTGTAGGTGTAGTTCGCGTTGATGCCGAACGACTTGAGCCACCCCGGCAGGAACGTGAAGTTTTGCTGCCACGCCACTTCGAAGCCGTAGAGCGTGGCGGTTGGTCCGTTCACCGGCTGGATGATCTGCGTGGCATCGGGCCCCACGGCGTCTTCGTTGGTGCGGGCCCGGGCCGTGGCGAAGATGAAGTTGTCGAGCGACTTGGCAAAGGCGCCCACGGCGATGAAGCCGACGTTCGTGAAGTAGTGCTCGACCATGAGGTCGTAGTTGATGGCGGTCGTGGCCTTGAGATCGGGGTTGCCAACGGACGCCGTCTGCTGACCGGCCTGCACGTTCACGTAGGGCACCATGTCCCCGAACTGCGGGCGCACGAGCGCCGTGGTGACCGCGGCCTTCACGTTGGTGTACTCGCCCAATCGATACGTGGCGTTGAGCGAGGGGAACACATTCACGTAGCTCCCGTTGGCCGTGGTCGCCCGGATGGGCTCGACCAGGGCGTTACCGGCGCTATTGAGTCGCACGAGGTTGCCGGTGTTCTGCACCTCGGTGGCTTCCACGCGCACGCCCGGCACGAGGCGCAACGCGCCGGCATCGAGCGTGGCCATGAGGTAGCCGGCGTAGACATCTTCGCGCACCGCGAAGGAGCCACCGGCCGTCGCTGTCTGGGACGACAGCTGATTGAGCGTGAAGGCGTTGGGATTGGCGGTGATGAAGTCGCGCATGCGCCGCGGGTCGAAGGTGCGACCGAAGGCGTAGTCACCGTCGAAGAGGTTGCGCCCTGTGGTTTCCGTGGTGAGCAGCCCCATGAGCGTGGCGCCCGTCGCGTTGAGCGAGTTGGCACCGAGCGCATTCGTGTAGTTGAAGACGTTCACCGCGTTGGATCGGTCCTTGAGGCGCGCCGACAGACCGCCCTTGATGGCGCCGCTGAAGGCACCGAACTGCACGGGGATGGAGCCGTTGATCTTGGCCGAGAGATCCTCGTCGCGCGTGTCGCGCACTTCGTTGGCCAGGCTGTTGAAGCCGAAGCGCGCGGGATCATCGAGCGAACCGGTCACCACATACGCCCGCGGACGATCGGCGTCAGCGAAGTTGTAGGCGAGCGACATGTTGCTCTGGCGGAAGCCCATGGTGAGCGCCCCCGGGCGGTTCTCGGTCGCGCGGGAGAAGCCCACGGCCCAGTCGAGGGCCTTGCCATCGCTGCTGTAGTGCTCACCCCCCAGCTGCGCCGTATAGATGTCCTGCAGCACTTCGCGCAGGCGGATGTCGCGGTCGAACTGCGAACCCGTGGTGACGCCCGAGTCGGCGCTCACCTGCGTCCAGCGTGATCCGCCGCCTCCGCGGAAGCGGAAGCGGGCGCGCGCGCGGATTTCGTCGTCGTTGAACTGATTCCACGAGCCGCGCAGGAACAGCTTGCCGCTGTTCGGCAGCAGGTAGTCGAGCGTGCCATTCACGCCCGTCCGCAGGCGATCGACCTGCGGGTAATCGCGATACTCGAACAGGTTGGGCGCGTCGAGTGACGTGAGCGAAGCGCCCACGCCGCAGTTGCGGGTCTGCGAGCACCAGTCGCCTTCGACGTTCTGCGAGGCGCGGTCGTTGCGGTAGTAGGTGCCACCGAACATGGCCCCGAACTTCTGGCTCTTGCCGAAACGCTTGCCGGCGTTGGCGCCGATGTTCATGAGCGCACCACCGCCGAGCTGGTTCTGACCGCCGGCGGCCGTGAAGTTGAGCAGTGGCCGGTTGGCCTGCGCGGTGCGCGTCACGATGTTCACATTGCCGCCGATGGCGTCGGCGTCCATGTCGGGCGTGAGCGTCTTGGATACCTGGATCTGGCTGGCCTGATCGGAGGGCACGATGTCCATGGGCAGCTGCCGGCTGTTCTGCTCTGGCGTGGCGAGGCGCAGGCCGTTGATGGACATGCCGTTGAAGTTCGGGCTTGTGCCACGGATCTGCACGAACCGCCCCTCACCCTGGTCGCGCAGCACGGCAATGCCGGGCACGCGGGCAAGCGCTTCGGCCATGTTGGGATCGGGGAGGCGCCCCACCAGTTCGTTGTCGATGACGCTGGAGATGGTGGAGGCCGTGCGCTGCTGGTTGAGCGCCGAGGCCTGACCCACCACCTGCCCGCGCACTTCGATGGCGGTGAGCGACGTGACCGCTTCGCTCAGCTTCACGTCCAGCGTGGCGGTGCGCCCATCGCTCACCGTGACGGTCTTCGACGTGGGCTGGTAGCCGATGTAGCGGAAGGTGAGCGTCCGGCTGCCGGCGGGCACATTGAGCGCACGGTACTGCCCGCGGTCGGTCGACGTGCGAATGCTGGTGCCGTCCACGAGGACGAGCACGCCGGAGAGCGGGCGGCCGCTGGGGTCGGTAACCGTGCCGGTGACCACGCCCTGAGCGCTGAGCGCCGAGCTGGTGCACACAAGGCCAATGGCAACGCGAAGGAGGAAGCGCATGGGATCGAAAAGAGGAGGGGAGCCGGCACGACGCGCCGACTCCCCCACGATCCGTCATCCAGATCACAACTCAGCCGTTACCTCGTAACAACCGTGTCTCGACGTGCGATGCGGGCCTTTATGTCCCGCCAGTCGAAAAAGTGGAAAGTGCGATCGGTGGACATCATGACCAGCAGCCCCTCCGGGAAGCGCGGTCCGAGCGGCGTGGCGGTGACCTCCAGTCCATCGGTCTCCTTGGCGCTCACGGGGATGATGGCGAGCAGCTGGTGGGTGTACGGCGCCCCTGCGCTCCCCTCGCGGCTGAACACCCGCAGTCGCTGCCCCTGCTGGTCGGAGATGAGCAGGTAGCCGGTACTGTCGCTGGTGGGGTAAATGCCAATCCCCTCGTGATCGCTCACGAACCCGGATGTTCCGAAGAGCGCCAGCTCCTCGTTCGCCCCGGGGGCGTCGGGATCGGCCCGGTACTGCCGCACCCCCACGGTTTCGTCGCTGTAGTACACGAAGCCCAGTGTGCGATCCACGGCAATCGCCTCGATTTCCTTCTTGCCGCTGTATCGGCCGAAGGCGCGCACCTTGGTACCCTGCACGATCCCCTTGGCGTTGGCCACCAGCCGATACTGCCAGAGGTAGCCGTCGATGGGGCCGGCCTTGCCACCCACGATGGCGAAGACGGCGCCGTCACTCGCGCGCCGGTGCAACGCGACGCCCATGGGAGCCCGGGTGACATCGCCGTCGAAGACGCGAATGCCGCCCCCGTCGATGGGGGTCATGTCGGGAAGGCGATACACGCGCAGCGCCTGCTTCCCGCGCTCCGTCATGACGGCGATCGATATGGTGTCCCGGCCCATGACGAAGCCGTCCACGATGTCGACGTTATTGGGGCGCATGAGCGGACGGCGCGTGCGCGCGCTGTCGATGGTGCCGTCGAGGCGGAAAACATACAGGCCCCCCGTGCTGTCGCCCTTGTCGGTGCCCACCACGAGCGACTGCTCGGGTGCCGCCGGATCGATCCAGATGGCCGGGTCGTCGGAGTCGTTGAGCACGGTCTGGGTGACGACGGCCGCCTGTAGCGTGTCGTTGGTAGCAGCAGCTGCGCCGCTGGTGCTCCCCGTGGCGGAGTCGGCGGAAGGTGGGCGCGTTTCCCCGCAGGCCGTGCCAAGCAGCAGCGCCGACAGGGCAGCCAGGGACCTCGTGGTCAGGCGCCGGTGAGGGGTACGCGGGGTGGCCGCGACCGTGCGGGGGCAAACGGGAGTGGAGGGCATACGGAATAGTCGATGGCCACAGGGCAGGGTGGGGGTACCGGATTGTCACGAATCGGTAATGCCAGCGCCGGGCAACGGCTGCCGGGGGTCCCGGTTCATCCCTAACTTGCGGGATGACCCAGAACCTGCTCCGACCGGTCGCGCTGGTGACCGGCGCCTCGCGAGGCATCGGCCGCGCCATTGCCGCGCGGCTTGCCCCGACGCATGACCTGGTACTCACCGCACGTGATGCGGCGCGCCTGGGCGACGTTGCCGCCACCTGCGAAGCGGTCGGAGCCCGGGTGCGCACAATGGCGGTGGACGTCCGCGATGGGGCCGCCGCCGGCGCGGCCTTTGCCGGCCTCGAGATCGACGTGCTGGTGAACAATGCCGGGGTGGCCGTGCTCACGCCGTTCCTCGACATGACAGCTGAGGAGTGGCACCGTCAGGTGGACGTGAACGTGAACGCGCTGTATCACGTGACGCGTGCCGTGCTCCCCGGCATGGTGCAGCGTGGCCGTGGGCACGTGTGCATCATTGGCAGCACGGCCGGGCGCAACACCTTCACTGGCGGCAGCTGCTACGCGGGCACGAAGCATTTCGTGATGGGCTTCGCCGAGTCGCTCATGCTGGAGGTGCGCGATGCCGGCGTGGGGGTGAGTGTGATCACGCCGGGCTCGGTGGCCACCGAGCTGTTCCCCGAAGGCACCAACACCGCGTGGATGCTCGAGCCGGAGAACGTGGCCGACGCCGTGCTGTTTGCCGTCACCACCCCTCCGCATATGCTGGTGCATCGGCTCGAAGTGCGGCCGCTCTCGCCCAAGCGTCCCCGCGACAGCTTCTGAGCACCGCCTGATGAGTGAAGCGCGCGAACTGCTGGCGGTACGGGAAATCGCCCACGCCTTTCTGCTGGCCGACCATCCGGGCGATGTGCAGCAGTTCGCCCTCAATCGCGTCACCCCGCTGCTGGGGGCGACCTTTTCGCTGGTGATGCAGCTGAGCGACGACGGCGAACTGCTGCGTCCCGTGGCGCAGCACGAGTGGCCCGCCACCTACCGGCAGTGGATCGGCGCCCTGCGGGTGCGGGTGGGCGATGGGCCAAGTGGCGTGGCCGTAGCCGAGCGACGGCTCGTGGAAGTGGTGGATCTGTTGGCCGACCCCGAGCTGGCGCCGTGGCACGATGTGGCGCGCGAGCTGGGCTTTCGCAGCATCCTGGCGGCCCCGCTGGAAACGGCAGACGGTCCCCTTGGCGTGGTGGCCTTCTACTTCGCCGATGCCACGCATGTCACGGATGAGCAACGTGCGCTGGTGCGATTGGTGGCCGATCAGCTGGCTGCCGCGACCGACAAGTCACGTCGTGCCGATGCACTGCGGCGGGCCAACGCCGCGCTGGCTGAAGCCAATGCGGAACTCGAGCAGCGGGCGCGGCAGTGGCAGGACGCGCAGCGCGCCCGTGATGCTTCCGAATCGGTGGTGGTCGATGCGCTGCTTGCCCTGACCGATGCGGCCGACACCCGACCGCCCGCGGTGCGGTTGCAGGCGGTGCATCAGCTGGCGCGCGCGGCGCGCGAATATGGCGAGGCAACGCAACCGGCCTTCGCCCTGACTCTTGCCGATGTGGACCCACGCGACGCCCTGCAGCGGGCTGCCGCCACGTGGCGCGCGCGCGCGCCCATGGTGCCCGTGCAGGTGGACGAGCCAACCGTGCTGCTGCCCACCATGCGCACCGATCCGGCCTTACTGGAACGCACGCTCGAGCTGGCCATTGGACTGGGCGTGGCGGGGGCGTCGCTCGATGGCGGTCAGGTGCGGACAGGGATCCGCCTGGGGCGCGGCTTTCTGGCAGTGCAGGTGGCCTGGGACGGACGTCCCGTCTTCGAGGAGCCGGCGGCGGCACCTGACCCGTCGCGGGCTGCTATACTTCGCATTCGCGCCGACGCGCTGCGGTGGGAGGCGAACGACGTGTATGCCGATGCGCGCCGCTGGATCACGGCGGTGGACCTGCCGCTCGCCCGGGCGCTGGCCAGTCGGCAGGGTGGCGAGCTGCGGGTGGAGCTGGTCGATACGGCGGAGGCGACGCGCGACCTGCTGCTGGTCTTCCCCGTGGTCGCTGAGCCACACCAGCCGTAGCGCGTCCGCGCTCGCCGCGCCACCGATTGCCGTCCTGCCGTAGACACTCCCCTGAACCACGGTCCTCATGTCGTCACAACATCAGCAGTCCAACCGCAAGGTGATGGACACGCTCACCTCGCTTTCGGTGGCCGAGGCGCTGGCCGCTGCCGCACAGTTCTTTGGCCGTCACGGCGGTGTCTATACGGCGTTCGTGGAGAAGCAGGGGCCCAACCACGTGACGTTGCGGGGGCAGGGCGGCGAGGAGATCGCCATTGGCGCACGCGACACCGCTGCCGGGACGGCCGTGACCGGGTCGAGCTATCTGTTCGACCAGCAGGTGGCCCGATTCCTCGAGTCGTTGCCGCCGGCACCGCCGGTGGCGGACGCTCCCGCGGCATCGGGAGAGGAAACGGTCTCCCCCCCTACTGCGTAAGAGGCGCATGAGTCAGAGCGATCAGACGACCGGCCAGTTCGCGAACCAGCTCCGCGTGCGTCCCGAGGTGTTGCATATCGCGCCGGCGGGCGCCGCTGCCACCTGGGTGGTGCGGGTGCAGGCGGCGGAGGCGTGGGATGCGGTACGGGTGGCGTGCGCCCCGCAGAACACGGTGCGGGAGCTCAAGCGGGCGGCCATGGCCAACCTGCTTCCGGATATCGCGGAAATCGATGCCTACCTCGTGAAGCTGCATGGCGCCGAGGTGACGCAGGAGTCGGTGACGCTGCAGGCGGCGGGCGCGAAGGATGCGTCCACGTTCTTCCTCACCTCGCGACGCCGCCGGCCACTCAAGTGACCATGATCGTGGAGCCGGGCGCCGGCGAGGCGCGCAGCGTGTCGTCGCTGATTGCCGCGGTGCAACGGCTGCGCGGCGAAATCGGCAAGCGCGTGGTGGGGCAACAGGCGGTCGTCGACGAGATTCTCATGGCGCTCGTGGCTGGCGGACACGCGCTGCTGGTGGGTGTGCCGGGGCTGGCCAAGACGCTCATGATCAAGTCGCTGGCCGATGCCATGCAGCTGGAGTTCCGCCGCATCCAGTTCACCCCGGATCTGGTGCCCAGCGACATCACGGGTACGGAGATCCTCGAGGAGAGTGGAGGTGGGCAGCGCGCGTTTCGTTTCGTGCGCGGGCCCGTGTTTGCGAACATCGTGCTGGCCGACGAGATCAATCGTGCGCCGCCACGTACCCAGGCGGCGTTGCTGGAGGCGATGCAGGAGCACAGTGTGACCGCGGCCGGGCAGACCATGCGCCTGCCGGAGCCCTTCTTCGTGCTCGCGACCCAGAACCCGATCGAGCAGGAAGGCACGTATCCGCTGCCGGAGGCGCAGCTCGATCGGTTCCTCTTCGACATTCGGGTGGGCTACCCCACCGAGGCCGACGAGGTGGCCATCCTGCGCACCACCACGGGCGCTCGCGGCGCACCGATCGACGCGGTCTTCACCGCCGATGACGCGCTGGCGCTGCAACGGGCCGTACGGGCGCTGCCGTGCAGCGAGCTGTTGCTGCACTACGCCGCTCGGCTCGTGCGTGCATCGCGCCCGCAGGAGGGGAATGCGCCGGCGCTGGTGCGGCAGTACGTGCGCTGGGGAGCGGGGCCGCGTGCCGGTCAGGCGCTCATTCTGGGGGCCAAGGCCTGCGCGCTGCTGGGCGGACGTGCGGCGGTGTCGCCCGCGGACATTCAGCGCGTGGCGATGCCGGTGCTGCGGCATCGCCTGCTCCCCAACTTCGCAGCGGAAGCGGACGGCGTGGCGGCGGAGTCGTTGATCGACGCGTTGCTGGCGCACGTGCCGGTGCCGTCGAGCGCCACGGCCCCCTGATCGGCTGATGTCGGCATACGGCCCCCTGCTCGACGCGTTGCGCGGCGTGCGCTGGCCGGCGCGCCGTGCGGTGGGGAATGCGCCCCCCGGCGCGCACCGCTCGACGCAGAAGGGCACGGCCGGGGAGTTCACCGAGTATCGCCTGTATCGACAGGGCGACGATCCCCGGGCCCTCGACTGGCGATTGCTGGCGCGCAGCGATCGCGCGTTCGTGCGCCTCAGCGATGACCGGGTGCTGCTGTCCACATGGATCGTGGTGGACGCGAGCGCGAGCATGGCGTTTCCCGAGGAGGCCGCGGCGCACAGCAAGTTCGCGCAGGCGCGACTGGTGGCCGTGGCGTTGGCGGCCATTGCCCATGCCTCGAGCGATCCGGTGGGCTTGCTGGTGCTGCACGCGCAGGGCGTGCAGCGCGTGCCGCCGCGCACGCGCCGTGGCACGGTGCAGGAGCTTGCCCGCGTGCTGGATGGTGTGCGCCCGGGTGGCTCTGCGCCGCTGGCGCCGTCGCTGGCCCAGTTGCCGGTGCACGCCCGGGTGGTGCTGCTCACCGACTGTCTGGGCGACGCCGATGCGCTACTCCGGACGGTGGCGGCGCACACGGTGGCGGGGGCACAGGTGGAGTGCGTCCATATCGTGGCCGACGCCGAGCTGACGCCGCCATCGGCCACGTTTCTCGTGCACGACCCGGAACAGCCGCGTGATGAACGCGTACTGTCGGCGGCCGGCCGCGCCGCGTACCGTGAGCGCTTCGACGACTTCCGGCGCGACATGAGCACGCGCTGGCGTGCGGCAGGGGCGGGCTACACCGAGGTCCGGACCGGCGACGACGCGGCACGTGCCGCGCGTGCGGTGGTGATGGGCACGGCGCTGTCGGGTACGCGGCAACCAGCTGAGGGGCTCCCGACGCCCGCGCTGCCGGCATCGGCCAGGCGCTGACGTGCTCACGGTGGCGTTCCCGTGGATCCTTGGCGCGGCGGTGGCGGCGTCGTGTGGCATCACGCTGCTCCATTTTCTGTCGGTGCGCACCCCGCCGGCGCTGGCGCTCCCGACCGCACGATTCGTGACCACCGGCAACGCCCGCGCCGTGGCCCGACAGCCGCGACTCAACGATGTGCTGTTGCTGCTGCTGCGCGTGCTTGCGCTACTGTGTGCGGGGGCGGCGCTGTCGGGTGTGCGCTGGCAGCAGTCGTCGGCGTCGATGCTGCGCCTCGTGGTGGCCGACGACGCCCAGTGGGGCAATCGCCCCTGGCGTGATTCCGTGGCGCGCACTCTGGCCCGCGCCGACGCCATGGTGGAGGTGCATGGCGCGCCTGGTGTGGCCGACGACCCCGGCGCGGCACTCGTGGCGGCCACGCAGCATGCCGCGCGGGCCGTGGCGCGCCACCCGGCGCTGACGGCCGTGGAACTCACGCTGCTGCTGCCATCTTCGGCAGCAACGACGCAGGGGTACACGGCGTGGCGCCCATATTGGCCCGGAGCCGTGCGCGTGCTGCTCAGCGCGCCTCCGCCACGAGCCGCGCGCGACACTACAACGGGTGCCTCGGCTTCAGCGCGCGCCGCCGTGCGGGTGCGAGGCGGGACGCGCGATGATGCCGTGACGGCGGCCGTTGGGCGGTGGGCGCCGGTGGGAGCGCTTCAGGATGTCGTGATCGAGCGTGCGCCGACGGCAGATCGTGCGGTGAGTGCCGACACCGCCGCCGCACCTGTCGGGCCCTTCGTGCACTGGCCCGCCGACGGTGTCCCGCGCGGGTGGGTCCCGCGTGCGCCCGCCGACAGTGTCGGCGCGCTGGCTGCGGCAGGTGGAGTGCTGGTGGGGCCCTTCGTGCGTCGAGCCACGCCGGGGCCACAGCTGGCGGCGCGCATCGATTCGGGAGGTCGCGCTGCCGTGCCGGTGCAGGTGGTGGCGTGGTGGAGTGACGGCCTGCCGGCAGCGGTGGAAGAGCGCGGCGAGGCAAGGCCGGTGGCGGGATGCCTTCGCACCGTGGCGGTGTCGGTGCCGCGTGGCAGTGATCTGCTCCTGTCGCCCGGCGCGCGCCCGTTGATGAACGCCCTGGTCGCGCCCTGCGGTGGTGTTCGAGTGGCTTCGGCATTGGCGATCGCGCCAGACATGGTGCGCCCGATTGCGGTGCCGTCGGACTCCGCAGTCGCTGCGGTATCTGCAGGAAACGACGAGCGGCTGGCGCCCGCCGCCGCCTTTCGGAACGCGCAATCGCGGTGGCAGCGGGGGAGCGATCCGTGGTGGTTGGCCCCGGCATTGCTGGCGTTGGCGCTCCTGGCACTGGCAGCGGAGTGGCTGTTGCGCGACCGGGAGGCGGTGTCGTGAGCACGGCGCTCGGTCCGGTTTCGGAGCCCGCTGCTGCCACGCTGATTGGGCGCATCAGGGCGGTGCAGACGGCCTTGCGCACCGTGCAGGTGGGGCGACAACTGCTGTTGGCGGGTGCTGCCGCCTGCGCTGTGCTGTTGATGGCGCGCGTGCTGATGGCCGAGCTGGCTGGGCGCGGCGATGGTGGCACGGCCGCGGCCTGGTGGTGGACGGCGGCCGCGGCGCTGGTGGCGGCGGTGGCCACTTGGTGGCGTACGCGCGCGCCGGTGCCTGATCTCGCCCGTACTGCGCTCTGGGTGGAGGAGCAGGGCGCGGCCTCACGCGGTCAGGCGCCGGACTTTGCGTTGACGACGGCGGTGGAGCTGCTCGAGGCGCGCGCAGAGCTCCCGCTCTCGCTGGCCGCCGCCGCCGCGCGCGCTCTCGACACCGCGCCAACGGTGCCCGGGCTGGCCGCCGCGCGCCGGCGCGCGTGGCTTGCCCCCGCGGCCTTCGGGGTCGGGGGGGCGCTGCTGCTGCTGCTGGGTCGCGAACGCCCCACAATCGCAGATCGTACCGCGGTCCCGGGTACCGCCGGCTCGGCGGCCGCGCCCGCGAGCGCCGCGCCAATGCCGTTGGGGACGTGGCGAGTGCGTGTGCGTCCGCCTGCGTACGCCGCGCTGGCGGTGCAGCCCTACGACGATCCCGCCACGGTGTCGGCGCTCGCCGGCAGCGTGGTGGAGGTGCAGGGCAGCGGCGATGCCCCAATCGTGCACCGCGCCGTCGTTCCGGTTGCCGGGGATGACAGCGCCGGGCGCCGCGGTGGCCCCATGGCGGTGGTGGTGAGTGAGGGCGAATGGCGCACCTCGATCGTGGCCAACGGCGGAGCGCAGAGTCTGCGGATCGAACGTGGTGGACGCGCCCGACTGCTCATTGTCGAAGGGCGCGCCGATTCCGTTCCGCGCGTGTCGCTCGAATTGCCGGCGCGCGACAGCGTCTTTCGTGAGGCGCGTGGCCTGTTGGCGCTCGCCGCGACGACGCATGACGACATCGGCCTCGCCCGCGCGCACTTCGAGCTGCTGGTGACATCGGGAGAGGGCGAACGCTTCACCGTACGCACGGTCCTGCTGGCCGCACAACAGTGGAACGGGCGGGCCGGCGTGCGCGATGCGCGGCTGCGGACCACGCTCGATCTGCGGGCGCTGGCGCTGCAGCCCGGCGACGTGGTGCACCTGCGAGCGGTGGCGCGCGACGCCCACCCCAGTGCCGATCGCGAATACGGCAGCAGCGAAACGCGCGCGTTTCGTATTGCGCGCATCGCCGAGTACGACTCGGTGGCGGTGGAGCCGGCGCCGCCACCGGAAGTGGACAAGTCTCTGCTGAGTCAGCGCATGCTGCTGCTGCTCACGGAGAAACTCGACAAGGCGCAGCGGCGTCTTGCGCGCCCGGCGGTGTTGCGTGAATCGCAGAAGCTGGCGCGTGATCAGGCCCGCCTGCGCCTCGCGGTCGGGGACGTGGTGTTCCAGCGGCTGAGCGGAGAGTCCGCCGCGGAACATGCGCATTCGGCCGGCGATGGTCACGATCACGGTGTGGATCTGCAAGGGGGGAAGCTGTCGGTCAGCACGTCGAGCACGACGGGCATGCTCGAGGAAGGCAATGATTCACCGGTGATCGCCATCAATCAGCCGCTGCTGGAGGCGTACAACGCCATGTGGGATGCAGGGCGCTCGCTCGAGCAGGGAGATCCGCACGGTGCCATTCCGCCCATGAAGCGCGCGCTCGAGGCGATCGAGCGCTCGCGCGCGGCATCGCGGCTGTACCTGCGCGGCAAACCGCCGCAAGTGATCGTGGACTTGGCCAAGGTACGACTGACGGGCAAGGACACCGGGCACGTCACACAGCGGAGTCGTCGGGCACCGCTGTCGGTGCGTGATGCCGAGCGCGATGCGCGTCTCGTTCGCGCGGCCTCGCTCGTCGCTGTTGACGGCAGTGCCGCGCGCGACACGGTGGCGTTGCTGCGCGTGGACGCGCTGGCAGACGCCCCCGCCTTTGCGGCGGCGCTCGGGGCCGTGCTCGACGTGCTCGAACGTGGCGGGGACGCGACGGCGGTGGTCGTGCAGGCACGCCGTGTCTTGGGCAACGTATCGCGCACCCGCGCGACCGTGTGGTCGGGGGGCGTGACACCGTGAGCGTGGCGGAAATGGGGACCGCTGGCGCGCCGTTCGTGTTCGCCACGGCGCAGTACGAGTCGGGTGACTGGGACTCCGCCCCGCTCGTACCCGCCAACATCATCGATTCGGTGGCCCGCTACACCGCGTTGGCCGTGCGTCCGCAGGGGGTGATTGTCCCGCTGTCGAGCGAGGCGGTCTTCCAGTACCCGCTGCTGTATCTCACGGGACATCTGCCCGTGCGGTTCACCAGCCGGGAGCGGGAAGTGCTGGGCAAGTATCTCGATCGTGGCGGCCTGCTGTTCGTGGACGACCACAACCACGACGTGGACGGCGCCTTCAACAAGACGGCGCGCGAGGAGATCCGGCGTGTGGCGGGGCCCCTGCTGCCGCTCCCCAACACCCATGAGCTGTATCGCTGCTTCTTCGTGTTCGAGAACGGGCCCCCCACCACATCGCACGAGATGAACGGCTGGGGAGACAACCTCGTGCACGAACAGCTCGACGCCGTGGTGAAGAACGGACGCATTCGGGTGCTCTTCTCCAACAAGGACTACAGCTCGGAGTGGAGCTTTCACCCCGACAACAAGCGATTCCTGTCGGTGGACAACACGCGGTTCGGGGTGAACCTCGTGGTGTACGCGCTCACGCGATGACCCGCCTTCTCGTGGAACGGCTGTGTCGCCTCGTAGGCGTGCTGGCGCTGCTGGTGGCCTTGGTCGTGCACTGGCGTGCCGCCCGTGCCGCCCGTGCCGGCGAGGCAGCCGTGCCAACGCGACGGGTCGTGCGACTTGCCGAGGGCGCAGGGCCGGATAGCACGGCGCGCGCGCTGGTTGCCGTACGCGAGGCGCTGCTGGCCGGCGCACCGGCGGCGGGGGCCGCTGACGGCGCAACAGATGCGCCCGACATGGCTACCCCGTTGCGCGACATCCTCCCGTCGCGCGATACCCTCGCCCTGCCGCTGGCGACGGTACCCGCCGCCGCCGTGCGCGCCGGACTTGGCAGTGTGCGGGCGAGCGGTGTGCCGCTGGTGTGGCTGGATGGCACCATGGCCCGCGGTGTGGCGGCGTCGGTGACCCGTGCGGCGGTACCTGGCGCGCCGCTCGATGTGCGGGTGGCGGTATCCGCGGGTACGTCACTGACGCTCGCCGACGCGGGTGGTGTGCTCGACTCGGTATCTACCGCGCAGCTCGTGACGACCTGGCGGCTGCGCAGCGCGGCCGCTCCGCTACGTGTTCGGCAGGGGCGCAGCGCCATGTCCCTGCCGGTGCCTGATTCGGGCGCGGCGCGCCGTCTGCTGGTGCTGGCCGAACCGGGGTGGGAGGGGAAGTTCGTGGTGGCGGCGCTCGAGGAAGCGGGTTGGGAGGTGGATGGGACGCTGCGCGTATCGCCCACAGGGCGCGTGACGATCGGGGAACCGGCACGGCTCGACACGGCGCGCTATGCGGCTGTGGTCGTGACCGACAGCATGCCCGTGGACGGCGCGGCGCTGTCGCAATTCGTGGCGCGTGGCGGCGGACTGCTGTTGGGCGGTGATGCGCTGCGCATTCCCGGGCTCGCCGCCCTGCGTCCGGCTCGGGCGACGGAGCTTCGGGGCGCCATTGCCGGTGGGTTGCTCACCGCCAGCCCACGCAGTGGCCTCGAGGCCTGGGAGCTTGCCATGACCGCTGACGCGCTCGTGCTGGAAACGGATCAGAGCGATCACGGGCATGATGAACCGGCGTTGGTGGCGCGTCGGGTGGGAGCTGGGCGGGTGGTCGCCATGCCGTACCGCGAAAGCTGGCGGTGGCGCATGCAGGGGAGTGACGACGGCATGGCGGCGCATCGGGCGTGGTGGCAGGGGGCCGTTGCCCTGGCGGTCCCGGCTGTGGGTAGCGCGATGCCCGTGGCGCCGGACCGGTACCCGGGTGATCGTGCGCCGTATGCGGACCTCGTGTCGCGCGTGGGCCGCGCCGCGCCGGCGCTTCGCGAGCCGCCGGGGGGCGACCCCGGAGGTGACGATGGGCGCGGTGTGGGCGACATTCCTTTCGTGCTGCGTCCCTGGGTGCTGCTGCTCACGACGCTGCTGGCGCTGCTGGCGGAGTGGGGCTCGCGGCGACTGCGCGGTGCCCGATGAGGTCGGTGCGTCGTGCCGCCCCGTGGTCAATGAGCGGCTGTTCACGCCTTCACCCCCTGAGTGAGCCATGAGCGAGCGCGTTGCGCTGATTTCTCATCCTGATTGCGGCCGGCACGATACCGGGTGGGAACACCCGGAGCATGTCGGTCGACTGGTCGCCATCCCGCGGGCGCTCAAGTACGACGTGGCGCTCTTCGAGGCGCTGCTGCACGTGGAAGGACGGCACGCGAGCGAGGATGAGCTCGCGCTGGCGCACGACCGCGACTACATCGCGCGCGTGCGCGACACGGTTGCCGCGGGCGGTGGGCGGCTCGATCCCGACACGGTGGTGAGTGAGGGCTCCTGGGATGCCATCACCGCGGGCGCGGGGTGTGTGCTGGACGGCGTGGACATGGCGTTCGATGGCCGTGCGCGGCGCAGCTTCTCGGCGGTTCGTCCGCCGGGACACCATGCGCTGCGGGATCGCGCCATGGGCTTCTGTCTGTTCGGCAATGTGGCCATTGCCGCGCACTATGCCATTGCCAGGCATGGATGCGAGCGGGTGCTGATCATCGATTGGGATGTGCACCACGGGAACGGCACGCAGGCGCTGGTGGAGCAGGAGCCGCGCATCCATTTCGTGAGCATGCATCAGTGGCCGTGGTACCCTGGCACGGGTGCGGCAGACGACCGTGGCCCACACGAGACCGTGTGGAACGTGCCCATGCCCCCGTCGCTGCCGCCGGCGCGATACATCGAGGCGCTGCTGTCGGCGGTCGATGCGGCCGCCGAGGGATTCACGCCTGACCTCATCCTGCTCAGCGCGGGCTTCGACTGTCTCGAGGGTGACCCCCTGGGCGCCTTCACGCTTACGCTGGACGATGTGGACACACTCACGCGGGCGCTCGTGGAACGCGCCGAGCGGTGGTGTGGCGGGCGCCTGGTGAGCGCCCTGGAAGGAGGGTATGCGCCCGACGCCGTCGCCAAGGCGGTGCTGGTGCATCTGCGGGCACTGGCCTGAGCATCGCCCATGACGCGTATCGTTCCCACGTCCGTGCCCGGTCAAGTCGATCCGGCCCCGCGTACCATCCACAGGTCGAAGCAGGGTGAGGTGGTGCTCGATTGCCATCCACGCGACGTCCCGGCGCTGCTGGCAGCGGGCGGGCCGCTGTGGATGGACATCGACAGCACCGTGCAGTCGCAGCATGCCCTGTTGGAGCAGCTGTTCCGGTTTCACCCGCTGGCCATCGAGGACACGCTCAACCCCGCGTCCCGAGTCAAGCTGGAGGAATACCCGGGGTTCGTGTACATCGTCATTCGCGCCGTGCAGCTGGCCGCGGATACCGACGATCCGTACGACCTCGAAACCAAGGACCTGCACTGCTTCCTGGGACCGTCGTATCTCGTCACGGTGCATGCGGGTGCCATGGCCCCGGTGGATACGGTGTGGGAGATCATGCGCCGATCGCCCGAGCTGCTCGATCGTGGCGTGGAGCGTACACTGCACGCCGTGCTCGACACGGCCATCGACGGCTACTTCCCCATCCTCGACCAGATCGACGACTTCATCGACGGGCTGGAGGAGCGTGTCTTCGCGCGCTTCGACCAGGAGGCGCTGCGCGACCTGTTCCAGGTGAAGCGGCTGGTGCTGTCGTTGCGGCGCTATCTCGGGCCGTCGCGCGAAGTGCTGAATGTGCTCACGAACCGCCCGAGCACGCTGGTGGCCCAGGAGGTGCAGATCTACTTCCGTGACACGTATGATCACGTGCTGCGCATCAACGATGCGCTGGACACCTATCGCGACCTTCTGAGCAGCACGATGGACGCGTATCTCACCCAAGTGTCCAACCGCCTGGGTGCCACCACCAAGGGATTGAGCGTGGTGGCGACCATGTCACTGCCCTTCGTGGTGGTGAGCGGCATGTGGGGAATGAACTTCAGCCGTATGCCCATGGCCCAGTGGCCGAACGGATTCTGGGTCCTGCTGCTGGTGCAACTGGGGCTTGGTCTGTTGCTCCTCATGCTGCTGCGTCGTCGTAACTTGTTGTAGATTGGTCGGCTCCCCTTCTCTCCGTCTTCCGCTCCCCGATGTTCTGCCCTGACTGCGGCACCTGGAACCGCGCTGCGGCGCCGCGGTGCACGCGCTGCAGCGTGCCGTTGCCAGAGGTGTCGGCGCCCCCACTCGATATTCCCGATGAGGAGCTGAGGGAGCTGCGCACCGCCACGGGCAACCGGTATACGGTGGTGAAGCGGTTGGGCAGCGGCGGCATGGCGCATGTGTATCTGGCGCGCCACGCGGTGCTGGGGCGTCCGCTGGTCATCAAGGTGTTGCATCGCACGCTGTCGCGGGAACCGGAAATGCGGGAACGATTCCGGCGCGAGGCGGAGGCGGCGTCGCGGCTCGTGCACCCGTACATCTGCGCGATCGCCGACATGGGCACTTCGGGGGAGCTCGAGTACGTGGCCATGCCGTACTACGCCGGCGGTTCGCTGGCCGACCTGCTGTCACGACGCAAGACGGTGTCGGCCACGACGGCCGCCTCGGTGGCTTCGCAGGTGGCCACGGCACTGGACTACGCGCACCGGCAAGGGGTGGTGCACCGCGACATCAAGCCGGACAACATCCTCTTCGACGAGGATGGCAATGTGGCGCTCACCGACTTCGGCATTGCCACGGCCCGCTTTCATGGTCGCCTCACGGCCAGCGGGCGTGCCATGGGCACGCCGCACTACATGAGCCCCGAACAGGCCATGGGGCGGCTGGTGGACGGACGCAGCGATCTGTATGCCGTGGGGTTGCTGCTGTACGAGATGGTGCTGGGGCATCCGCCGTTCGACGGCGACGACTCGTACGCCGTGGGCTACAAGCACGTGCACGAGGCGCCCGCCCCCCCCGACCAGGTGGATACGCGTGTGCCGGCGGCGCTCAGTGCCATCATCATGCGCTGTCTGGCCAAGCAGCCGGCCGAGCGCTACGATCGTGGTTTCGAGCTGGCGGACGCGCTGGTGCAGTTCCTGTCGTCCTGGGGTGGTGCCGAGTATCGCCAGGCGCGCGTGTCACGCGCCTCGGGACTCACGCCGCTCTGATCGCCGTACGCGTCACGCCCCATGCAATTGCACGCACAGATCGTCACGGTGCACACCCGGCACCCGTTCATCATTGCCCGCGGCGGGACCAGCGCCTACCGGGTGGTATGGGTGCGTCTGGTGGATGGCGATGGCGCCGAAGGGTGGGGTGAGGCGTCGCCCAGTCGCTACTACGGCGAGACGGCCGACACGGTGATGGCGGCGCTGCAGCAGTACGCGCCGTTGCTCGAGGCGGCCGACGCGTGGAGTCTCGACGCCGTGGAACGCACGCTGGAGCGCGCGCTGCGGCATCACGCGGCGGCGCGGAGCGCCGTGAGTGCGGCGCTGCACGATCTCGTGGCGAAACGCCTGGGCATTCCCCTGTATCGCTATTGGGGACTCGACGCCACGGCCGCGCCGCTGTCGAGCTTTACGATTGGCATTGCTCCCGACGCCGAGACGCTGCGCGCGCGGGTGCGCGAGGCAGCGCCGTACCCCATTCTCAAGGTCAAGCTGGGCTCGTCGTGGGACCGGGAAATCCTGCGCCTCGTGCGTGAGGAGGCGCCGCAGGCCGTGCTGCGGGTGGATGCCAACGGCGCATGGAGTGCGGCGCAGGCGGTCGGTATGCTGCCCGCGCTGCACGACGCGCGCGTGGAGATGCTGGAGCAGCCGGTGGCCGGGCATGATCTGGCCGGCCTGCGCTTCGTGCGCGAGCGGGCCGCGCTGCCGGTGGTGGCCGATGAATCGTGCGTGGTGGCCGCGGACATTCCGCGCCTGGCGGGTGCGGTGGACGGGGTGAACATCAAGCTCGCGAAGTGCGGCTCCCTGCGTGAGGCGCTGCGCATGATCGCGGTGGCGCGCGCGCACGACCTGCGCGTGATGTGCGGCTGCATGATCGAAACCACGCTGGGTATTGCCTCGGCCGCGCAGCTGGCGCCGCTGCTCGACGATGCCGATCTCGATGGCGCCGCGCTGCTGGCCGACGACCCGTTCGCCGGGCCGGCCATGGTGAACGGCCGCCTCGACCTGGGGGACGCGCCGGGACTGGGAGTGACGCGCCGCGGTGGCGATCCCGTGCGGGGGTGACGCGCGGGGCTACGTTTCAGGGATGTCCGAGCAGCTGTGGCCGACCTCTCCCCGCGTCGTCGAAGTGGCACTGGCGGTGCCGCTGTTTCGTACGTTCGCGTACAGCGTGCCGGCGGAGATGGCGTGGCCCATTGCGCCGGGCACCCGGGTGCTGGTGCCGTTCCGCAACCGCACGGAGATCGGCATCTGTCTCGGGGACACGGAGCCGCCGGCGGGGGTAACGCTCAAGGCCTTGCGAGCGGTGGTCGACGACACGCCCTCGCTGCCGGCGCCGTTGCTGCAGACAGCGCGGTGGATCGCCGACTGGTACGCGGCGCCGCTGGGGCTCACGGTACGGGCCATGCTGCCCACCGCGCTGCTGCAACCGGGCGCCGCCGTGCCGGCGTCGCGGACGCAGCGCATGGTGCACCTGGTGCAGGAGTTGCCCTCGCTGTTGCAGCGCGAGCAGGCGTTTGCGCGCGCCCGGCAGCAGCGCGCGGTGTACGAGCTGCTCGAGGCGCAGGGCGGCGCGGCGTCGCTCGAGTCGCTGCGCGCGCAGGCGGGGTGTTCGGCCAGCGTCTTCACGGCCATGGCGAAGCGCGGGCTCATTGCGGTGCGCGACGAATCAGTGCAGCGCGATCCGTTCGCCGCGCGCGCCGGCGTGGCACCACCGCCGCATCCCTCGCCGGCGCAGCGCGCCGCCATCGAGGCCATCCTGGCGGGTGACCCCGGGCAGGTGTTCCTGCTGCACGGCATCACCGGCAGCGGGAAGACGCTCGTGTATATCGAAGTGCTGCGCGCCGTGCTGCGTACGCAGGGGCGCACGGCCATCGTGCTGGTCCCCGAAATCGCCCTCACTTCGCAAACGGTCGATCGCTTCCGCGGGGCCTTCGGCGACGACGTGGCGGTGTTGCACTCGGGGCTCAGCGATGGGGAGCGGTTCGACGCGTGGCAAGCGCTCCGTCGCGGCGAGCGTCGCATCGCCGTGGGCGCGCGCTCGGCGCTCTTTGCCCCCCTCGAGCGGGTCGGCGTGGTGATCGTGGACGAGGAGCACGAGAGCAGCTACAAGCAGTCGGAAACGCCACGATACCATGCGCGCGAGGCGGCCATTGTGCGTGCCCGCGCCGAGGGGGCGCTGGTGGTGCTGGGCAGCGCCACGCCGAGTCTCGAGAGTTGGGAACGGGCCGATCGTGGACAGGCGGTGCGCCTCACGTTGCCGGATCGGGCGGGCGGTGCGCAGCTGCCGCCGGTGCAGCTGGTGGACATGCGGCGCGCCGTCAAGGAAGCACTGGCCACCCGCGCGCCGCAGGCGCCGTACGATCCCATGCTGAGTGTCTTCAGCCCCGCGCTGCTCGCGGCCATCGAATCCCGCCTCACACGCGGTGAGCAGAGCCTGCTGCTGCTCAACCGGCGCGGGTTCGCCGCCTTCGTGCAGTGCCAGGGGTGCGGCGATGTGCAGGTGTGCCCGCACTGCAGCATTTCGCTCACGTATCATCGCGTTCCCGAGTCGCTGGTGTGCCACTACTGCCAGCATCACGCCGACGTTCCCGCCAGCTGCGCGCGCTGCGGGCACGCCACGCTGCAGCGGCGGGGGCTGGGGACGCAGCAGGTGGAGAAGCTCGTGGCCGAACGGTTCCCCGAGGCCCGCATTGCGCGCATGGATGTGGACACCACGAGCGGGAAATGGGCCCACACGCAGATTCTCGATCGCGTGGGCCGTCAGGAGGTGGACATCCTGCTGGGCACGCAGATGATCGCCAAGGGGCTCGACTTTCCCAACGTGACGCTGGTGGGCGTGGTGGATGCCGACACCGGGCTCAACCTGCCCGACTTCCGGGCCTCCGAGCGCACCTTTCAGCTGCTCAGTCAGGTGGCGGGGCGCGCCGGCCGCGGGCCCAAGGGCGGTGATGTGATCGTGCAGACGCGCATGCCGCATGCCCATGCCGTGACCCATGCCCTGACGCACGATTTCGTGGGGTTCGTGCACGAGGAGTTGGGGGCACGTCGCCACCCTGCCTATCCGCCATTCGTACACATTGCCAACGTCATCGTGAGCGGCGTGCATCAGGGTGCCACGGCGGCGGCGGCCACGGCGGCGGCCGAGTGGGTGACGCAACTCATGCAGCGGCAGGGGCTGCGGGATCTCGTGCTCGTGGGGCCGGCCCCGTGCCCCATCGATCGGATCAAGGATCGCTGGCGGTGGCATTTCCTGCTCAAGAGTTCGCAGCCGCGGCTCATGACGCGCGTGGCCGGCTACGTGGCCGAACGGTGTCCGGTGCCGGCGGATTCGGAGCTGCGGCTGGTGGTGGATCGCGATCCGGTGAGTCTGTTGTAGTATTCCGATATGGCCTCTACCCTCGACCGACTTCCGCCGTACGTGTTCTACGAGCTCGACGCCCGCCGCGCGCACCACCGCGCGCAGGGGCGCACGCTCATCGACGTGGGGATCGGCAGCCCCGATGGGCCCATCCCGCCCGTGGTGGTGGAGGCGATGCAGCGCGTCGCGGCCGACCGGGCATTGAGCGGCTACCCGTACTTCCGGGCTGATCCTGCCTTTGCCGCCGCCGCCACCACCTATCTCGCCCAGCGCTTCGGGGTCACGGTAGATCCCGCGCGCGAGTTCCTCGCCCTCGCCGGCTCGAAGGAGGGGATCGCGGAGCTCATTCTCGCCCACGTGAACCCCGGCGAGGCGGTGCTGGTGCCGGAGGTGTACTACCCGGTGTATGCGCGGGCCACGCTGCTGGCGGGGGCGGAGCCGGTGTTCATGCCGTTCCTGCTCGACGGCCGGCTCGACCTCGATGCCATCCCGGCCGAGCCGCTGTCGCGCGCGAAGGTGATGATCATGAATTACCCGGGCAACCCCACCACCGCGTCGGTGTCGCTCGACGAGCTGGCGCGATACGTGGCGTTCGCCGAGCGGCATGGCCTGCTGCTGCTGAGCGACCTCGCCTACAGTGAGCTGTCGTTCGATGGGTTTGCCGTGCCGAGTGTGCTGCAGGTGCCCGGCGCCGCGCGGGTGGCGGTGGAGACGCACACGTGCAGCAAGAGCTTCAACATGGCGGGGGTGCGCATTGCCTTCGTGGCTGGCCAGCACGCGGCCATCGCGCGGCTCGATGCCTATCGCTCGAACATCGGCTACGGCGTGAGCACGTTTGCACAGATGGCGGGCGCGGCAGCGTTCGCGAATGCGGCCACCATCGTACCGCCCATCGTGGCGGAGTACCGCACGCGACGCGATGCCATTGTGGCGGCGTTCAACGCCGGGGGGTGGCCGGTGCAGGCGCCGCGGTCGACGATGTACCTGTGGCTCGACGTGCCGGCGGGCTTTGGCGACTGGGAGTGGGTCGATGCGCTCATGGCAGGCCCCGGCGTCGTGGTCACCCCGGGGATCACGTTCGGCGACGCGGGGCGGGGGAAGTTCCGGGTGTCACTCGTGCAGAGTGCGGAGCGGCTGGAAGCGGCGGCGCAGGGCATCATCGCCGCGGCGAGACGGTGAGATTCGAGAGGTGAGCTGGAGAATCGAATTGCCAGCGTGAGAGGTGGGCTCGGATAGAGGTGAGAGGTGCGTTGGCCAGAAGTGAGAGGTGCGGGGAAAACGAAAGCCCCCCGAGCGCGCTGCGCCGGGGGGCTGTACTGCACTGGTGCGGTTACTTCGCGGCGGGCTTGGGCTCGGCCAGTGCAATGTCCCACTGCACCTGCACTTCGGGCTGGATGGGGTTGAGCTTGGAGTCGTAGCTCACGCCGTAGTCCATACGGTTGATCGCGAACTGCCCGCGGAAACGCCCCATGCCTCCTTCGTAGAACACCATCGTGGCGGGCACCGTGATGCGCTTGGTCGTGCCGCGCACCGTGAGATCGCCGGTGATGTCGAGCTTGTTCGCGCCGGTGGACTTCACGCTCACCGACTTGAAGGTGATGTTCGGGTGCTTCTCGACGTCGAAAAAGTCGGCGCTGCGCAGGTGCCCGTCGCGGCGTTCCACCCGCGTGTTGATACTGGCGGCATCAATGGTGATGGCGACCGACGAATTCTCCCACTTGGCGGCGTCGAGCTTCACGTCGGCCTCCCACTTCCCGAAGAAGCCGTGGGCGCTGAGCATGCGCGAGTCGGCGACGAAGTTGATCTCGCTGTGCGCCTTGTCGATGGTGTGCGGCTTGGCGTCGGACAGCGGACGGGCGGCAACGAACAGCGGCAGCGCCAGCAGGGCGGCCAGGCGGCGGGTGGCGAACATGGTGCGGTCCTCGAGTGTTGGCGATGAAGGGATGCGGGGCGGGATGGAGTATGGACCCGGCAGCGTTCGGTCAGACGATGGTTCGACAAGCAATGGTTCATTGGTAAGATACTGGATCGATCGCAATGCGCAACCCCTGCCTGCGCCTTGTTTGCAGGCACGAGCGCCGGTGATCTTTCGGTGTTGCCCCCGATGTATCCCCCGCGCCCGCGTCCATGACCGCTCCGGTACCCGCCCACGTTGACGAACAGCCGCTCGACGCCCCCGTTCCCCAGCCGGTGCTGCCCGATCGCGCCGACGCCCCAGTGTCCGAGGTGGCCGAGCGGTTCCTGCGCACCGTGGTGGCGGACGTCCCGCTGGCGCTGATCGAGGAGCTTCACCTCTTCTCGCCCTTGCGTCAGGGCACCGTGGAAACGGGGATCGCCGTACTCGCGGCGCGGGTGCCGCTGGCCCTCGCCGCAGAGCCGCTGGCTGATCAGCAGGCCGATGACCCGCAGCTGCCGCTCGCCGGCGATGCGCAGCACGTCGAGGCGATTGAGCCGGGGCTGCCGGACGCCCTGGACGGTGACGACGATGACCAGGACGCGTTGCCGGTGATCGCCACGGCGGGCGACGACGATGATGACGTGTCGTACCTCGAGGAACTCGCCGCCGACGCCTCGGCCGACGAGGGTGACGAAGCCGAGGCCGTGGCGCTCGAAGCAGCGCCCGCGACGGTGCGCCCCGTCCGGCACACCGTCTATACCGCGCGCTATCGGTACGTCATCAAGGGCCCGGAGCGCGGCAAGTGGGAGTCGAGCATCAAGGCCGAAGCCGATGCGCCGCTCATCACCGTGGAAACGGTGGTGCGCGGCGTGCAGCGCCGTGCCGGAGAGGATTCGGAGATCGTGCGCTACACGGCGGCGCAGCTGGCCAAGGCACTGCGGCTGCCCTTCCCCGAGTAGCGGTCCGCTTCCGTTTCGTGACCCATCCCTCCACCGACGCGGCCGTCGCTGCCGACAAGGAAGCGTTTCGTGCCTTTCTGCGCGACCACAACCTGCCGGCCACCGCGCAGCGTCTGGCCATAGCCGATGTGGTGCTCGGAACCGACCGCCACCTGTCGGCGGAAGAGGTGGCCACGGAGCTGCGCAGCCGTGGCGCGTCGGCCGGTACCGCTACCGTCTACCGCACGCTCGACGTACTCGTGCGCAGCGGCCTGGTGGTGGAGCGCGACTTTGGCGAGGGGTTCAAGCGCTACGAAGCGTCGCGTGGCGTGCCGCACCACGAACATCTGCTCTGTACGGTGTGTGGTCGCGTGACGGAGTTTCGCGACGAGCGCCTCGAGCGCATGACGACCCTGTTGGCCGAAGCCCACGATTTCTCACGCCAGCGGCATCGGCTGGTCATCTACGGCCTGTGCGGCGACTGTCGCCGAGGCCGACTCTCCGGAACTGCCCGTGGCTCCTGAATCCCTGACCGTGCTGGTGGCGTTCACCGCGGGGCTGCTCAGCTTCCTGAGCCCCTGCGTGCTGCCGCTGGTGCCCAGCTATGTCACGTTTATCACGGGCATGGGACTCGACGATGTGTCGCGCGCCCGACGGACGGCACTGCTGCACTCCGTGCTGTTCGTGCTCGGCTTCACTTTCATCTTCGTGGCGCTGGGAGCCGGTGCGTCGGCCTTCGGCCAGCTCCTTCGCGAGTATCGCGTGTGGATTGCGCGCGTAGGCGGGGTGATGATGGTACTCATGGGGCTGTGGATGCTCGACGTCATCAAGCTGGGCGCGCTGCAGCAGGAGCGGCGCTTCCACCTGAGCGACAAGCCACTGGGCTATCTGGGCACGGTGTTCGTGGGGATCGCCTTCGGCGCGGGATGGACGCCGTGCCTTGGCCCCACACTGGGCGCCATTCTCCTGCTCGCGGCCAACGAAACCGAGCTGGCCAAGGGCATTGGCCTGCTCACGGCCTACTCGATGGGACTGGCCGTGCCCTTCCTGCTGAGCGCCCTCGCCATCGAGCGATTCCTCGGCTTCTTCCAGAAGTTCAAGCACAACATTGGTCGCGTGAACCGCCTGGCCGGCATCCTGCTGGTCATCGTGGGGCTTCTCATGTTCACCGGCTGGTTCGAGCGCCTTGCCGCCTGGCTGCAGCCGCTCACGCCGGCGTTTCTGGTCGAGCGGCTGTAGGCTTGGCGGCGCGGGGGCCCACCCACGCGCTCACCTGGCCTCGATGGCGTCGAGCAGCTGCTGGCGGCGCAGCATGTCGGCGTAGCGGCCGTTGTGCGCCACGAGTTGTTCGTGGCTGCCCGATTCCACCACGCGTCCTGCGTCGAGGACGATGATGTGATCGGCTTCGCGCACGGTGCTCACACGATGTGAGGCGATGAGCGCCGTGCGATCGGCGAGCGCCTCGCGCAGCCCGTGCAGAATGGCTGCCTCGGTGTGGGTATCGACGGCGCTCAGCGCATCGTCGAGCAGCACGATATCGGGTTGTCGCGCGAGCGCCCGCGCGAGGGCCGCGCGCTGCTTCTGTCCCCCCGACAGGTTGATGCCGCGCTCGCCCAACCGCGTGTCGTAGCCGGCAGGGAGCCCGGCGATGGTATCGGCGAGCTGCGCGATGCGCGTCGCCTGGTCCCGACGCGCCGCCACGTGTGTGTCCGACGCGTTGCCGGCGAGGCCATAGGTGATGTTGTCGCCCACGGTTTCACTGAAGAGCAGCGACTCCTGAGGCACATAGCCGACGGCGGCACGCAGGGTGGCCAGCGGAATATCCCGGATGTTGACGCCGTCGATGAGAATCTCGCCCACCTGCGGCTCGTACAGGCGCGGCAGGAGATCCATGAGAGCGCTCTTGCCCGATCCGGTGGCGCCCACGATGGCCAAAGTACCGCCGGCGGGAATCGTGAACGACACGTCGCGCAGCACCCAGCGCACTTCGTCGGACGCGGGGAAATGAAACGACACGTTCCGGTACTCGATGCGGCGGCCGGTGCCCCCGGCGGGCAGGTGAGCCATTCCCGTGTCGTGCACCGTTACGGGCGATGCGTCGAGCAGCTGCAGCACACGCGTGAGTGACGCCGCGCCGCGCTGGAAAAGATTCGTGGTCCACCCCAGCGCGATGAGTGGCCAGGTGAGCATCCCCAGGTAGATGGTGAATGCCACATAGCTGCCCACGGTGAGCTGCGCCTCGATGAGCAGCGTGCCGCCCGCGGCGATGGTGACGGCCATGCCGAGTCCGGCGAGCAAGGCAAAGCCGGGACTCATGAGGCCGTTGAGTCGGGCGAGCGCCATGTTGGCGTCGAGGTACTCCTCACCCAGCTGGTTCCAGCGCGCCATTTCGGCGCCTTCCTGGCGGTACGCGCGCACGACGCGCACGCCGGCGAGATTCTCCTGCGCGCGCGTGCTGAGGCGACTGAACTGCTCCTGCGCGTGTTCGAAGCGCGTATGCACCAGCTTGCCGAGGCGCAGCATGAGCACGGGCAGTCCGATCATGGGGAGGAGTGCCAGTGCCGTCAGTCGCGGCGAGATGCGCACCATCATGGTGAGTGCGAACAGGCCACCGGCAAGGGTATTGGCGAAGTACATGATGGCTGGCCCAGCGGCCATGCGTACGGCGCTGAGGTCGTTGGTGAGGCGGGCCATGAGGTCGCCGGTGCGCCAGGCGGCGTACCACCCGGCATCGAGGGTGGTGAGCCGTTCGAAGAGCTGGCGCCGGAGGTCGGTTTCGATGCGCCGGCTCACGCCGTTCATGGTGAAGCGCATGGTGAAGCGCAGCAGGCCACTGGCGAGGGCGGTGACGAGCATCACCATGGCCAGTCCCAGGAGATCGCGCGCGGCGGCGCCCTCGCGCATGCTGTCGAGGCCGCGCTGCAGGAAGGAGGGCTGCAGCGCGACGAGGGCGGACGAGGTAACGACCGCTGCCAGCCCCAGCGCAACTTGCAGGCGGTAGGGGTGGTAGTATGGGAGCAGTCGGCGCAGCGTGCGCCACGCCTTCACCTTGCCTTCCTCACTCGGGAGTCTGCCCATGCGTCAATATATCCGTTCGCGTCGTGCGGTCCTGGCTACCACCCTCACCTCGGCGGCGCTCGTCGCGCTTGCCGCCTGCGGTGACACGGGCGCCGACAGCAGCGCGCTCGCGAGCGATTCGGCACTGGGGCGCGACCTCGCACTCGCGCAGCAGGACGGCGCGTCGCAACCGCAGTTGCAGGACATTTCCGCAGCACCGGAACCGTCGCCGGCGCCGGAGCCCACGGTCGCCCCGGCGCCGCGTCCGGCGCCGCGTCCGGCGCCACGTCCCACGCGGCCGGCGCCACGTCCCACCGCGGCCGCGCCGGCGCCGGCGCCCGCGCCTGCCGCGCCGGTGAGTGGTACGGTGGCGAGCGGCACGCGCCTCTCGTTCTCGTCGTCGTCGAAGGTGTGCAGCAATACGATGCCGGTGGGCGAGAAGTTCACCGCGGAGCTCTCCGAGTCGGTGAGCGCGAGCAACGGCGTGAGCATCCCGGCCGGCGCCACGGGCACCTTCGAGGTGGTGGAGGCCAAGACGGCGCGCAACAGCAACGACGAGACCACCCTGCGCGTGCGCCTGGTGTCGGTGCAGTTCGGCGACCGGACATATCCGGTGGAGAGCACCGTGCAGACGGCGAGCACCGAGCGGGTCCGTAGCGCGACCAAGGGTACCGACGCCAAGAAGGTGGCGGGCGGCGCCATTCTGGGCGCCATCGCGGGTCAGGTGATCGGCAAGAGCACCAGGGGCACGGTGATCGGTGCGGCCGCGGGCGCGGCCGCAGGCACGGCGGCGGCAGCCGCGACGGCCAACTTCGACACGTGCATCAACAGTGGGGCGATGATTGCGGTCACGTTGGACGCGCCAGTGACGGTGCGGCCGGCGCCGGTGCCGTGACCGCGCGCTCAACGCTCAGCGCTCAGAGCTGAGTGCTGAGCGTTGAGCTGGCAGCAGGAGAGTTGAGCCCGGATCGCGGTGAGAGTTGAGCTGGCTAGCAGCGAGAGTTGAGGTGCTCAACTCTCACCGCTAGAGCGCTCAACTCTCACTGCTATCCGGGCTCACGTCTCCTTCTCACGTCTCTTTCTCACGTCTCCGTCTCACCCCTCAGTAACCCACCGCCCCCCCCGAGCGCCGGGGTTCCGGTTGCCCCTCCCATCCCCCTTTCACGCGCATGATCGCGTTCACGTTCACGAGGCTGCGGACTTCGCGCATGGCGTGACCGAAGGCGCGCAGGGAGTCGAGCACGGTGGGGCGAACACCGCCGGCTTCGAAGGTGAGGGAATCGGGGAGCGCCTGATGATGAATGCGGGGGGCGCGCATGGCATCGGCCAGCGTCATGCGATGTTCGATGACGTTGAGAATGACCTGGCTGGTGCCCGTGATGATGGTGGGGCCGCCGGCAGCCCCCGCCACGAGCAGCACCTGATCGCGCGAGTCGAGCACAATGGTGGGGGCCATGGCGCTCAGCATGCGCTTGCCCGGCTGAATGGCGTTCGCTTCGCCCTGTACGAGGCCGAACATGTTGGGCTTCCCCGGCTGCGCGGCGAAGTCATCCATCTCGTCGTTCAGCATGAAGCCCGCGCCGCGCACCCACACGCCCGAGCCCCACGAGTTGTTGAGCGTGGTGGTGGTGGAGACCGCATTGCCCCGCGCGTCCACCACGGCATAGTGCGTGGTGTGTTCGGGCTCGCGCGCGGCTTGCGCCATGAGTGGCTCGAGGTCTCGCGTTGGTGTGGCGCGGGTATCGGCGATGGTAGCCTTGAGGCGCGCCGCGTAGCTCTTGCTCGTGAGCTGGGCGAGTGGCACCGGCACGAAGGCGGGGTCGGCCAGCTTCGCGTTGCGGTCGATGAAGGCCCGCTGGTACGCACTCCCCACGAGATGGAACCAGCGGGTGCTGCCGTAGGCGGGCAGTGTCGGATATTGCTCGAGCACGTTGAGCGCCTCGGCGGTGGTCACGCCGCCGCTCGAGGACGGCGGCATGGAGAGCAGCGCGTAGCCGCGATACGTGGTGCGGATGGGCGTGCGCCACACCGGCGCATAGGTGGCGAGATCGGCCCGGGTGATGATGCCGGTCGTGCCCTCGGCGCCGCGCTGCATTTCGGCCACCAGCGAGTCGGCCACCCAGCCGCTGTAGAAGGCCCGCGCGCCCTGATCGGCGATGGCCTGCAGCGTGCGCGCGAGGTCGGGCTGCACGAGGCGTGCGCCCGCCGCCAGCGGCGTGCCGTTGGGAGTGAACGGCGACTGGCGCTGGAAGCGCAGCAACATCTTCGAGGCGCGTTCGATGGACGTGGCCAGCGCGGTGTCCACCACGAAGCCGTCGCGTGCCAGCCGGATGGCCGGCTGCATGACCTTCGAAAGCGGCATGGTGCCGTAGCGTTCGAGCAGGGCGGTCAGCCCCGCGACCGCCCCCGGCACACCCGAGGCAAGGTGCCCGTAGATGCTCTTGTCGGTGAGCTTGCCGTTGGCGTCGAGGTACATGTCCCGCGTGGCCGCCAACGGTGCGATTTCGCGATAGTCGAGGGCGGCGGTGCGACCGTCCGCCAGCCGCACCACGGTATACCCACCGCCACCAATGTTCCCCGCCTCGGGCCACGTGACCGCCAGCGCGAACCCCAGCGCCACCGCCGCATCCACGGCGTTGCCGCCTTCGCGCATGATGTCGGCGGCGGCGGCGCTGGCCTCGCGGCTGTTGCTCACCGCCATGACCTGCGGGGCGAAGGTGGCGCGCTGCCCCGCCGGCAGACGCCAGCCGGCGGGGAACTGCGCCGCCGCCCGCTCGGGAATGGCGGGATCGCCGGGTTGCCCGGCGCCGGACACGTTCGCGGCCGTCACACCGGATGCGGAAGCGGACGTGGACGTGGACACGGACGTGCCCGCACAGGCACCCAGCACGGCAGCGGCGAGCAGCGTTGCACACCAGGAGCGCGGAGAGGGGACGCGCATGTCAGCTCCAGGAGGGATGGAAAGAGGCCACGAGACCGTTGCGGACCGGGCTAGAACTTGAAGCGCAAACTGGCACGTGTCGCCCGCGTGCGGTACGTGCGTCCCGTGTCATCGGGCAGGTTGTCCTTGCTGTGCCACCCGATGCCGAAGTCCTGCACCAGCGCGATGACCATACCCGGCGAGAGAGTATAGCCGAAGCCGAAGCCCATGGAGCCGGCGACGCCCATCTGCAGCGTCCCCGGGCCAATCGCCGCCGCCGTGGAGTCCCTCGTTCGGAGATTGCGAAAGCCGTTCACGCCGCCCTGTGCTTCGAAGAAGGTGTGAAAGCCCGGGCCGCCGCCGCTGCGGAATTGACCCATGAGCTGCCAGGTCTCCAGCTGCGCCTCGCAACTGGCGATGCACACCGCGCGGGGATCCGGTGCCACCTGGCCAGGGACCGCGAGTCGGGTGACGTTCACATCGACCACCCCGTACCCCAGCGATACCCCCAGCGTCGTGGCCGGGTCGAGTGCCTTCTCGAGCGTACCGCGCAACTGCCAGAGCGGGTCGTTGCCGAACTCCCACCGCGCGCTCGACGCGCCGTCGTTGATGGCCCCCAGGACCAGCCCCGCCGCGCCGCCCGAGAACCACCACCCCTGGCTGGGGCCGCGAGGAGGCGGTCCACCGGTCGGGGGGCGGCCGCGAATCTGGGCCTGAGCGCTGCCGGCACTCACCAGCAGCAGCAGGGCCAGCGTGGGCGCGAGACGACGGGCAACGGGGTGCCCGCTGCGCGGCACGCTGCTCCTACGAACGAAAGAAACCGGACGCACCGCGACTCCGAGGTTGACCTCCCGTTAAGTTACTCTGGCGTCCCCTCCAGAGGCACGGTTGCCCAGATTTCCGGCCCGCGGGGATGCCGCGCGAGGCCTGCGTCGGGTCCGCGTCCGCTCCTTCACCCGCATGCCGTGTCTGCTCCGACGCTCGACCCCCGGGTCACCGAACGTCGCAATCCGCGCACCGTCGACATCGATCTCGCGTCGCCGCTGGACATCGTCGACCTGATCAACGCCGAAGATCGCGCCGTGGCCGACGCGGTCGCCACACAGCGCGCGGTCATTGCGCAGGCGATCGCGGCCATCGAGCAGGCCTTTCGCGCCGGCCACCGACTGCTGTACGTGGGCGCCGGCACCTCGGGACGCCTCGGCGTGCTCGATGCGAGCGAATGCCCGCCCACCTTCGGTACCGACCCGCGCATGGTGGTGGGCATCATTGCCGGCGGCGATCACGCCCTGCGCAATCCCATTGAGGGCGCCGAAGACGATCCGGCGGCGGGAGCGGCGCAAATGGACGCGCAGGCGGTGACCGCCGGTGATGTGGTGGTGGGCATTGCGGCGAGTGGCACGACGCCGTTCGTGCGCGGGGCGCTCGCGCGCGCACGGGAACGTGGCGCCACGACCGGACTCATTGCCTGCAGTGAGCCGCCCGCCGTCATGCGCGCGCAAGCCGATTGGCTCATCC
Organism: Gemmatimonas sp.; assembly: GCF_027531815.1. Classification (NCBI taxonomy): domain Bacteria; kingdom Pseudomonadati; phylum Gemmatimonadota; class Gemmatimonadia; order Gemmatimonadales; family Gemmatimonadaceae; genus Gemmatimonas; species Gemmatimonas sp. The sequence goes on from NZ_JAPZSK010000007.1 coordinate 127,553, forward strand.
TGCCCATCGTGGGCCCCGAGGTGCTCACCGGCTCCACGCGGCTCAAGGCGGGCACCGCCACCAAGCTCGTGTGCAACATGCTCACCACCGGCGCCATGATTCGCGTGGGGAAGAGCTACGGCAACCTCATGGTGGACCTGCGGGCCACCAACGTGAAGCTGCAGGATCGCGCCGAGCGCATCGTGTGCGAGGTGACCGCGCTGGACCGTGATGCGGCGCGTGCCCTGCTGCAGCGGGCCGACGGTCGCGTGAAGCGCGCGTTGGTCATGCACGCCCTCCACGTGGACGCAGCCACCGCCGACGCGCAGCTCGAGGCCGCGGGCGGCGTCATTCGCAAGGTGGTACCCAACGCGCCACCCCCGGTGGGCCCATGACTGATCACGACGAACAGCTTTTCGTGGGGCTCATGTCGGGCACCTCGCTCGACGGCATCAGTGCGGCCGTGGTGAGCTTTCGCGAGGCACACGGCCGCGTGCAGCCCTCGCTGCGGCATTTCCTGCAGCGTCCGTACACCCCGGCCCAACGGGATCGGCTCGCCGGCGCCATGCAGCGCGGCTCGGCACGGGAGTACTGCCGCGTACACACCGACCTCGGCACCTGGCTTGGCGAAGCGGCGTGCGAGGCCCTGCAGCAGGCCGGCGTCGCGCCCGCGGAGGTGCGCGCCATTGCCTCGCACGGGCAGACGCTCTGGCACGAGCCCGGACACAGCACCTGGCAGATCGGCGACGCGGCCCGCATTGCCGAGCTCACGGGGTGCGCGGTGATCAGCGACTTCCGCACCCGTGACATGGCCGTGGGGGGGCAGGGCGCGCCGCTCGTGTCCATGGCCGACCAGCTGCTCTTCGCGCACGACACCGAGTGGCGGGCGCTGCAGAACATCGGCGGCATCGGCAACGTGACGCTCGTACCGCCCCGCACCCTGGCGGGGGGCGAGCCGGTGCGCGCCTTCGATACGGGCCCCGGCGTCGTCATGCTCGATGCGGTCACGCAGCAGCTGTTCGGCGAACCGTTCGATCGCGATGCCCGTATTGCCGTGACCGGGCGGGTGCTGGCGCCCGTGGTGCAGGCGCTGCTCGACCTGCCGTACCTGCACGAGCCTCCGCCCAAGAGCACGGGGCGCGAGCTGTTCACGCCAGCATTCGTGGAGGCGTTCGTGGCGCGCTGCCGCGAGGCGGGAGGGGCCGATGCCGACATCGTGGCCACCGCCGCCGCGTATACGGCCGCCACGATCGCCGATCAGTACACGCGCTGGCTCACCCCCATGCCGCACGACGTGGTGGTGTCGGGCGGCGGCGCACGTCATCCGTTCCTGCTGCGCTGTCTCGAGAACGCCTTCGCGGAGCAGGGCGAGCGGAACCAGCGCCCGGCGCCGGCCGTGCGCCATTTCGACACGCTCTTCTTCGACGCCGAGGCGAAGGAAGCGGTGGCGTTCGCGCTGCTCGGTTATCTCCATCTCACCGGACGGGCGGGCAACGTGCCCAGCGCCACCGGTGCGCGTGCGCCGCGGGTCCTGGGCGCATTGACTCCCGTTGCACCGAGTGTGTTGTCATGAGCGAACAGTCGCGGCGCGACCTCGCGCAGTTGCTGCTGCCGGTCATTCGCTGGAACGCCGATCGAGGCTTCACCGAAGCGCGTGCGCTCATCGATCAGGCGCTGCAGCGTGGTGTGGGAGGATTCCTCCTGGCGGGGGGCGAACAGGATGGCGTACGCGCGCTGGCCAAGGAGCTGCAGCTCAAGTCGAGGCATCCGCTGCTGTTGGCGGCGGAGCTGGAACGTGGGGCGGGGCAGCAGTTCGCCGGCGCCACCGGGCTGCCGCCGCTGGCCGCCATTACGGCCATGGGCGACATCGAGGCGTTACGTCGCGCGGCGCGGCTCACGGCACGCGAAGCGCGCACCATGGGGGTGAACTGGAATCTTGCTCCCGTGTGTGATCTCGACCTGCTGGCCGAGAACCCTATCCTTGGCACGCGGGCCATGGGCAATGACGCCCGCAAGGTGGCGCAGCTGGTGCAGGCGTGGATCGAAGCCACGCAGGCAGAAGGCGTAATGGCATGCGCGAAGCACTTTCCCGGGATCGGACGCGCCACGCGGGACCCGCACCGTGAAGCGGTGAGTGTGGACACGCCGGCCGATCAGCTCAAGGAGCTCGACCTGCATCCGTTTCGCACGGCCATCAGCGGCGGCGTGGCGAGCGTGATGACGGCGCATGTCGCGTATCCGGCGCTCGACTCCAGTCGTGCGCCCGCCACGCTCTCCCGGGAGCTGCTGCAGTGGCTGTTGCGACAGCAGCTCAAGTTCGACCATCTCATCGTGGCCGACGTCATGACGCTGCCGGGCGTGTGCGAGGGGCGCACGGTGGCCGACGCCTGCGTGCAGGCGCTGCGTGGCGGGTGCGACGTGCTGCTGGCCCCGGGCGACCTGGACACCACACTGGATGCGCTGGAGAAGGCGCTCGACGACGGGACGCTTGACCCCGAACGGGTGAAGCAATCGGTTCGTCGGCGACTCAAGTGGGCCCAGTGGGTGTCGCCCCCCAACGATTGGCGCCGCCCCAGTGGCGCCGACACGGCGTGGGGTGCACTGCTGGCCGACAAGGTGCTGCGCATTGAACAGGGGCCCATCCCGCCCATGGCGGGTGTCACCGAAGTGGCGCTGGTGGACGACGATGACGATGTGGAAGGACGGCGCCCCGATCGCACCGGCATCGTGGACGCGATGCGGTTGGCCGGCAACGATGCGCGTATCGTGAGCGCCCCCACGACGGCCAGCGCCGGGCCGTTCGTGATCGCACTCTTCGCCGACTACCTCCCCAACAAGGGGCGCTGCACGCTGCGTGAGGATACCGTGGCGGCCATCCGCGCCCTCGCGGCGCAGGCGGAGGCCATGCATCGCCAGGTGGTGCTGGTGGGACTCGGCGACCCACGCTGGGTGCAGCAGCTGGCCATGGCGGTGCCTACGGTCATTGCCTGGAACGGCGACCGGGTCATGCAGCAGGCGGCCGGGCGAGGATTGCTGCGGAAGCGATAACGCAACGCGATTGGACGGTGGTCGCGCGTGGCGTCAGCGGCGCGCGAGCTGCACCGCCGTCCACACCACCGCCGCCGCGGCCACGAGCGCCAGCAGGAGCAACAGCGGCTGCATACGGGCGCGGCGTTGGGCCACCTCGGGTTCCATGAGGGGGAGGAGTTGTGCGGAAGCTGCCTGCTCGCTCTCGTCGAGATCGCGTCGCTCGGCGTGGGTCGGCATGCGCACCCCCTGCTTGGGCGTGGGATCGCTCTTGATCTGATTGCGCGGCGCGCGCGGCACGATGGGCATGTCGCGCGTCTGCTCGAAGAGCGTCCCGGGGAGCGGATATGCCGTATACCCCACGGAGTCCTGGGCCGACGACGACAGCAGCCCGGCGCCGTCGAAGCGCACCGCCACCACGGTGATGTTGTCGGGGCCGCCGCGATGATTGGCGCGATCGACCAACTTGCGACAGAGCATGCGCACGTCGGGCTCGCCACTCGACAGGTGCGCGATTTCGTCGGCCTTCACCAGCCCCGAGAGCCCGTCGCTGCACAGGATGAGCGTATCGCCCTTGCGCAGCTGCTGGTGCGTGAGATCCACCGTGACCTGCGCTTCCGGCCCCAGCGCCTGCAGGATGATGTTGCGGCGGTCGCTCACCTCGGCTTCTTCGGGGGTGAGTTCCCCCGCTTCGACCAGCCGCTGCATGAGCGATTGATCCTTGGTGATCTGCCGCGCCGCCCCGTCGCGCACCAGGTAGGCGCGACTGTCCCCCACCTGCACCAGAAAGAGGCGATCGCCCAGCAGGCCGACAATCGTGGCCGTGGTGCCCATGCCGCGATGCTCGGGAAACTCGCGGGCGTGCTCGTGGATGCGCTCGTTGGCCGACATGGTGCTGTCGCGCAGTGCCTCGGCGAACTGCTCGGCCGACGGCGCCGTACTCGCCTGCGACCACTGCCGGCGCAGCCCCTCCAGCACGAGCGTGCCGGCCATGCTGCTGGCCAGCTCTCCCGAGGCCGCGCCACCCATGCCGTCGGCCACGAGAAAGAGCAGACCGCGCGCGGAGGCGTGCAGATCGAGCGCCCCGCCATCGAACCCAACCGGACTGCCGGTTTCGAGCTCCGCTACGAGGAAGGTGTCTTCATTGTGTTCACGCGACCGTCCCACGTCCGTCAGCGCAAACACTCGGGCCACGACGGGACGATCGCCGGTCGGGGGGTGCGCTGAGTTGGAATCGAAGGCAGTGACGGTCACAACGTGTGTGTACGGGCCATAGCGCGGAAAGTCGGTCGTACTGACCCCTACGGACATCAACGTCGGAGGTTGCACCCGGGACGGGCGGAACGGAAGTCTTCGTCGTGAGAACGTGTGGAAGATGGCCAGCGTTTCGTCACCAGGTCAAATTCGACAGCATGAGACGTTCTTCGCCACTGTCCTCGCAGACCGTGCGGGCGGTCGTGCTCCTGCTGCTGGGGGCGGCCGCCTGCCGCCCGACGTCGGCACCGCCCGCACCGGCCGCCAGGCCGTCGACGTCGCCGCTGCCGCCAGGCGCGGTACCGCTGGTGCCGGGGCTCCCTCCCATTCCGGAAACCCGTGGCGCGCCGGTGGCCCTATCGGTGCGTTATCCCTCGCCCAACCAGCTCATTACTGCCCGGGACTCGAACTTCCTGCTCGGTAGCGTCGGCTCGGGTGATGTCCAGCTCATGATCAACGGGACGCCGGTGCCGGTGGCGCCGAACGGGGCCTTTCTGGCGTGGCTCCCGCTGCCGGCGGCGCCGTTGCCGCGGTACGAGCTGATCGCCGTGCGCGGGGTCGACACGGTTCGGCGTACGCTTCCGGTACGCTATGCAGCGCGTCGTTCACTGCCGGCGAGCGGTACGCTGATCGTGGACAGCGGTTCGGTGCAGCCGGCACGCGGTTCGTGGGCGTTGGCCGACGAACTGTTGCGCGTGAGCGTGCGGGCGCCGCGCAATGCCGCCGTGCAGCTCATCGTCCCCAACGGGTCACCACGGCCGCTGCGCGCCATGGTGGGCGGCGCGGGAGACGCGTCGCCCGAGGCCTCGACCGACCCGGTGGCCGACGTGGGCGCACTGTTTGCCACCGAGGTGCCCGCTGCGTGGCTGGGCGACAGCGCGCGCCCCGCACAACTGCTGGTGACCCGGAACCGCGATTCCCTACGCCTCACGGTGCCCTCGGTGCGAGCCCTGTCGGGCGAGACCCGTGTGCTGGGGAGCCTGCGCAGCGGCAACCGGGTGGCGTCGGACACCGATGCCGCGGTGAGCGCGCGCACTATCGTGAACGGGACGTACAAGTGGCAGCTGCTGCCGCAGACGGTGCTGGAGGTCACGGCGCGGCAGAGCGGCTTCACGCGGGTGCGGCTGGACGAGCAGCTGGACGTGTGGGTGGACAGCGACGAGATCGCGCTGCTCCCCGAGGGAACGCCGCTGCCGCGCCGCGTAACGGGTGGTTTTCGTGTGACGCCCAATACGGACTACACGGACGTGCTCATCGCCACCGGCGAACGGCCGGCGCATCATGTGGAGGCGGAGGGGCGCACGCTCACGCTCACGTTGTACGGCGTGCAGGCCAACCCCGAGATTTCGCCGCTCTTGGGGAGCGACTCGCTCGTGCGGCGCATCGTGTGGGAGCAGGTCACGAGTCAGCGGGTGCGCCTCACGGTGCAGCTCACCCAGCCCGCGTACGGGTGGCTCTCGCTGTGGGACGAGCAACGCCGCGCCTTCGTGCTGCGGGTGCGGCGCGCTCCGGTCATTGACGCCGCCCGTCCCCTGGCCGGCCTCACCATTGCGGTCGACCCGGGGCATCCGCCGGCGGGCTCCACCGGGCCCACGGGGCTGTACGAGGGCGACGCGGTGTTTCCGGTGGGCCAGCTGCTGGTGGAGATGCTGCGGGAACGGGGGGCACGGCCCGTGATCACGCGTACGAGCCTGGCGCCAGTCGGACTTGGCGAACGCGGTGTGCTGGCACGCCGCGAGCAGGCGCATGCGTTCATCTCCGTGCACCTCAACGCGCTCCCCGACGGCGTGAACCCCTTCACCGCCAATGGTACCAGTACGCTCTTCTACCACAACGCGAGCGAGCCGTTGGCGCGTGAGGTGCAGCGCTCGCTGCAGGCGCGTTTCGGGCTGCGCGATCTGGGGGTGCATTACCAGAACCTCGCGGTGGCGCGCCCCAGCTGGTTTCCCAGCGCGCTGGCCGAGGGGGTGTTTCTCATGATTCCGGAGCAGGAGGCCGCCATGCGCGACCCGGCGTTTCAGCGGAAGTATGCCGAGGGGTTGCTCGCGGGGCTGGAGAACTACTTCCGGTGGCTGCGCGCCGAGACGACGCGGTGAGTTGCGTGGGAGGTTGCGGGCCCAGTGGCGGTGGCGTTCGCGAGTACGGCCGGTGGTGGCGTTCGCTGTCGGCCGTGATGGCGCTGGGGGTGGCGTTGGCGCTGGGGCTGGCGACGCCGGTGGTGGCGCAGGTGGACCCGCGTGGTCGTGTGCGCACCATTGCCACGCCGCACCTGCGCGTGCATTACCCCGCGCACCTCGACTCGCTTGCGCGCGTGTCTGCGGTGCTCGCTGAACGGGCGTACGGGCAGCTGGCGCGCGAGCTCGTGCCACCACGTGGGGTGATCGACCTGCTGCTCGCAGACAATACCGACGTGAGCAACGGCTTCGCGCAGCTGTTTCCCAGCAATCGTGTGGTGGTGTACGCCGTGCCGCCCATTGCCAGTCGCGAGCTGCGCTTTCACGACGACTGGCTGCGGCTTGTCATCACGCACGAACTGGCGCACGTGTTTCACCTCGATCGCGCGCGCGGCGTGTGGCGGGTGGGGCGCTGGCTGTTCGGTCGCAACCCGCTCTTTTTTCCCAACGCGTTCACGCCAAGCTGGCTCAAGGAGGGGCTGGCGGTGCACTACGAGAGTGCACTCACGGCGACCGGGCGGCTGGTGGCCACGGAGTTTCCGGTCATGCTGCACGCGGCGGCGGTGGATGGCGTTGTGGCGCCACTGGGTCGCTGGAGTCTGAGTACCACGCGCTGGCCCCGCGGCCAGGTGGCCTATGGGTACGGAGCCACGCTCATGCAGCGCGCGGTGGATCATGCGGCCACGCAGGCCGATACCACCCGCGGCCTGTCGCGGTTCGTGGAGGTGTCGTCGCGCCACTGGGCCCCCCTGCGGCTCGACCGGAACGCGCGGGTGGGCTTCGGCGCATCGTTCTCCGCACTCTGGCGGCAGTATGTGGACTCGCTCAACGCGGCGGTGGCGCCACGGGTGGCCAATACGGCGGTGGCTGCCCCGTTGGATGCGCCGTGGCGCGAGGTGAGTCGTGACGGATGGTATGTGGCCGCGCCGCGGTGGCTGGGCAACGACTCGCTGGTGTGGAGCGCAAGCACGGGGCGTGAAGTGACCGGCCTGTATGCGGCTCCCGCAGCAGGGGGCGCCGCGCGCCGCGTGGCGTGGCGCAATGCCCTCGACGTGAACGTGCCGCGCGACTCCTCGCTCACGGCCATGGTGTTCGCGCAGCTCGAGCGGCGTGATCCCTTCGTGCTGCGCAGCGACCTGTACATGCGCGACGGTGGGCGTGATCGCCGGCTCACGGTGGGCGCACGACTGACGCAGCCCGACGTGCGCCACGATGGCACCGTGGTGGCCGTGCAGTACGACGCGAACACCAGTGTGCTGGTGCGGGTGCGCACGGACGGCGCCCGCATCATGGACATTGCGCCGCTCGTACCGCGGCGGGCGGGCGAGCGGTGGGCCGAGCCGCGCTGGAGTGTCAGCGGCGAGGAGATCGTGGCGGTCCAGCTGGTGCCGGGAGGTGTGCAGCGGGTGGTGGTGCTGGACCGCGATGGCACCATGCGGCGTGTGCTGGCCGGCGGACGGGGGGTCTTTGCGAGTCCGTCGTTCACGCCCCGCGGCGACCGGGTGGTGTGGGCCAGCGATCGCAGCGGGCGCATGCAGGTGGAAACCGCGCCGCGTGGCGACGTGGCGGTGGTTGATACCACCTCGTGGCGCACCGGGACCCGCGCCACGGTGGTCGGGGCCACCGGCACGGCGGTGTACGAACCCAGCGTGTCGCCCGACGGGCGCCGGGTCGTGGCGCTCCTGCAGCGTGGCGACGGATTCCACGTGGCGGTAGCCGCGCTCGATACCACCGGCCCGGCGGTACGCGGCGGCTGGTATGCCGCGCAGGTGGCCGACACCATTGCACCGCTCCCGGCGGCCGATTCGCTGCGCCTCATGACGGCTCGCAGCCGTCGCTACGCGCCGCTGCGTCAGCTGTGGCCGCGCTATTGGCTGCCGCTGGTAGGAGAAGGGCGACAGGGAGAAGCCATCTTCGGTGCCAGTACGAGTGGCGTGGACATTCTCGAGCGACACGCCTGGGAGGCCAACGTGCTCATGTCGCCCACGACGCGCGAGACCGATGTGTTCTCGGCGTACCGCTATGCGGGAGTGGGGGTGCCGGTGTTCAACGCCAGCTTCTCGCAGGAATGGGACGGTACCTTCCGGGTGGTGAACCCGGCGGGGGCCACCCTGGGCACCGTGGCGCGCCGACGCCGGTTCCTCACAGCGAGTGCCACGGCGGTGGTGCCGCGTGTGCGCTGGTCGCTGAGCAGCACGGTGGGGGCGCAGTACGAGCTGCGCGATTTTGCGGCCGAGGCCGACTCGGTGCTTGGCCCCGCCAACTCCCTGCTGCGTACCGGCACGCGCTACCCGAGTGTGTTCGTGAACAGCAGCTTCAGCACGGCGCGTCTGGCGCTGCGCGGCGTGAGCGTGGAGGAAGGGGTGACCCTCTCGCAAAGCACCGCCTATCGCTGGCGTGAGGGCGCCGATGCAACGGGCTCGTGGCGCACGCTCGTTACGGGGCGCGCGTATGCGCCGCTGCCGCTGCCTGGCTACGCGCGGCATGTCCTGGCCGTGCGCGCCGCCGCCGCCGCCACCGACAACCGCACGCAAAGCGAATTCAGCGTGGGGGGCACCAGCGGCGTGCGCAGCGAGCTGCTGCCGGGGGTCACGGTGGGCGACCCGGCGCGCGCGTTTCCCGTGCGCGGTGCCGAGCCCGGGGTGCAGCGCGGATCACGGGCACTGGGCGGCACGGTGGAGTATCGTGCGCCGCTGCTCATGTTCCAGCGGCTGCCCAGTCCGCTCGCCATATACAGTGACCGGCTCAGCGTGCTGCTGTTCAGCGATGCGGCGCGCGCGTGGTGTCCGGCCGGGCTGCGCAGCAATACGGCGATCTGTCTGCCACGCGGTGTGCAGGGCGGCTGGATTGCCACGGCCGGTGGCGAGCTGGTGATTGATCTGGCGGTCCAGTACGACGTGCCGTACCGTGTGCGGGTGGGCGCGGCCGCGCCCTATGCGGCGCCGCCGGGGGTGGCGCGGGGCGGGACGGTGTACGTGACGTTGGGGGGGTATTTCTAACCGGGCGTCGGAAACGACGCGCGGTTCACCGCGTTCGTCAGCAGGGGGGGTATGCGCTGTGCGCGATTGATGCTGACGGTTGTACTGGGGCCACTGCTGGTCGCCGAGCTGCAGGCACAGCCGGTGGCCCGTCTGCGCGGGGTGGTGTTCGACAGTGTGGCGGCGGCGCCGCTGGCGCACGCGGCGGTGCGGGTGTTCCGCGGCGACAACGCGGCCGAGGGGGTGGATCTGCGCACCGACACGGCCGGGCGGTTCGTGTTGCCGGGGGTCCGGCCGGGCACGTGGCTGGTGTCGTTCCTGCACCCGCGGCTCGATTCCCTGCGCCTGGACGCGCCCGTTGCGCGCGTGGAGGTGGTGGAGGCGGGCGACATCGACGTGACGCTCGCGGTGCCCAGCGGCGCCTCGCTGGCGCGGGCCCTGTGTGGCGCACGCCCTGATGACAGCACGGCCGTCGTGGTGGGCGATGTGCGCGATGCGGCGACACGTCGCGCGCTGTCCGGCGCCACCGTGCGGGCCACCTGGCCGGAGTGGGTGTTCACGAAGCGGCAGATGGGGCGCGAGGATGTGACCCGCGTGGCGCGCACCGACAGCACGGGACGGTTCATTCTCTGCGGGGTGCCGCAGGGAACCACGGTGCGCGCGTTGGCGTACCGCGATGCGGACACGACCGGCGTGGTGGAACTCGCCATACCGGCGGCCGACTACGCGGTCACCGATTTCCTGCTGGACCGGTCCGGCGCACGCGCCGGGAGTGTGCGCGGTGTGGTGCAGACGCCCGACGGCAAGCCGTTCGCCAATGCCATGGCCCGTGTCCTGGGGAGTGGCACCATGGTGCGCACCGACAGTTCGGGGACGTTCCGCATCGCCGACGCGGCCGCCGGTACGCAGATGGTGGAGGTGCGCGCGCTGGGGTACGAGCAGCAGCGCCGACAGGTCACGCTAATGCCTGGTGAGCCACTGGCCATGAGCTTCACCATGGACCGCGCACGCGTACTGCTGGATACCGTACGAGTGTTCGCGGGCCGCAAGCTGCCACCCGATGTGGTGGCGATCGAGCGGCGCTGGCGTGCGGGGCAGGGCGTCATCCTCGACGCCGCCACGGTGCGACAGCGTGCGAGCAACTACATCACCAACGCGCTGTTCGCCGTGCCGGGGGTGCGATTGGGCATGCGCAACGGGTTCGGCAACACCGTCTACTTCCGCGGCATCGGTGGCGAGTGCATTCCCATCATCTACCTCGACGGGTTCCGCTTCGTGGCCAACGGCTTGTCACTGGACGAGATCGTGGCACCGCAGGATGTGGCGGCCATGGAGGTCTATGTGCGCCCCATGCAGCGGCCCGCCGAATTCACCGACCTGGCAGATTGTGGGGTGCTGGTGGTGTGGACCCGCTACCATCTTGGCAACATCCCGGTGTTCGATCCCCGTCGTCGCTGACTCATGCCCAACCCCCCGTTCATTCACGCCACCGCCGTCGTGGTTGGCGATGTGGTCCTGGCCGAGGACACCAGCGTCTGGCCCACCGCCGTCATTCGCGGCGACGTGGAGCGCATTGTGATCGGTGCGCGCAGCAATGTGCAGGACGGCGCGGTCATTCATGCCGACCCCGGCAAGCCCACCCTTGTCGGGGAAGACGTCGTGATTGGGCACCGCGCCGTGGTCCACGGCAGCGTGCTCGAGGACTGCGTGCTCGTTGGCATGGGGGCCATTCTGCTCAACGGCGTGCACGTGGGTACGGGCAGCATCATTGGCGCGGGCGCGGTGGTCACCGAGAACACCGTGGTGCCGCCGGGTTCGCTGGTGCTGGGGGTGCCGGGCAAGGTGGTGAAGGCGCTCGATGCCTCGACCCGCGCCCGCATTCTCGACAATGCGGCGCGGTACGTACAGCTGGCCCAGGCGCACCGGGCGGGGCAGGTCCCGCGACAGCATGGCACCGAGTGAGAAAGATCACCACCACGGCACTCGGCGGCGATCGCGAAAGGAAGCAAACGCTTTCGCTGAGCGTGAATGCAGGCAAGCGACCCCGTCCTTTCAGGGGAACGCGCTAAATCGCATCACAAATGTCATTGGCGGCATGCTGACGTCGTACTGCAGCGCGACAGGCTCATGGGCAAACTCCAAGTGCCCACGGCAAAGTCACTTGCCACGCCGCTGCGGCACTGTCGCGACGGTCCGGTGACGTAACGCCCTGCGCCGGGCGCGGGGGAGGGCGGCGAAAATCCGCACAAACCTGTGTTTGGTGGAGAACTGATCACGCGTCGCACAAAAGTGATCTCTCGAATGGAAGTCTTGCTCTGTCATGACGTTAGCGCGCGACTTGCGCGGCCTCACGAACAGAGGCACCATACCGCCCCGCCGACGGCCTGACCGTGCCCCCATTGCCCTCCGCGCGTGTGCGGATTCAACCGTCGTGCTTCCGCTGAACCGTCGTCACCGCCCACCCCAGGTGTCCGCCGCATGTCGTTTTCCGCCACGCCCCCGGAAGGATTGGTCACGCTGTCCGCGAATGCGCGGACGGTGCTCGAAAAGCGCTATCTCGTAAAGGACAAGTCCGGCACGCCGGTGGAGCGGCCGGAGGACATGTTCTGGCGTGTGGCGACGGTGGTGGCCGAGGCCGACCGCCGCTACGGGGCGAGTGACGGGGCGGTGCAGGCGCTGGCCGAGGAGTTCTACTTCCTCATGACGCAGCGGCGGTTCGAGCCCAACTCGCCCACCCTTATGAACGCTGGGCGCCCGTTGGGGCAGCTGAGTGCCTGCTTTGTGCTGCCGGTGGACGATGCGCTGAGCAACGGGCAGAGCGGTATTTACGACACGCTGCGCAGCATGGCCCTCATTCACCAGAGTGGCGGTGGCACGGGCTTCAGCTTCTCGCGCCTGCGCGCCAAGGGGAGCATGGTGCGCAGCACCACTGGCGTGGCCAGCGGGCCGGTGAGCTTCATGGAGCTATACGACGGCAGCACCAACGCGGTGAAGCAGGGTGGTACGCGGCGCGGCGCCAACATGGGCATCCTGCGTGTCGATCACCCCGATGTGCTGGAGTTCATCAAGGCCAAGGAGGACCTCACCAAGATCACCAACTTCAACATCTCGGTGGGGATCACCACGAAGTTCATGGAGGCCGTGAAGGCCGACACGGACTACGACCTCGTAGACCCGGCCAACGGTCAGGTGTGCGGCCAGTTGCGCGCGCGCGACGTGTGGGACAAGATGATCCTCGGCGCGTGGCGCACCGGTGAGCCCGGCGTGTTCTTCGTCGATGAGGCGAACCGCTACAACCCGGTGCCGCACCTGGGGCAGTACGAGGCGACCAACCCGTGTGTCACGGGTGATACGCTTGTGAGCACCACGCAGGGGCTGGTACCCATCGCGCAGCTGTGCGAGAGTGGCGAAGCCACGCCTGTCACGCTCGACGCGCGCTTCAGCGCCGGGAAAGTGGGCCCGGCCGGTGTGCCGTTCCAGAGCGGCGTGAAGCAGGTGTTCACGGTGGTCACGCGCGAAGGCTACGAGATTCGCGTGACCGCCGACCACCGGTTCATGACCGCGCGTGGCTGGGTGGAGGCGCAGCATCTGCGCGAAGGTGACGCGCTGCACATCCAAAACACCAAGGGCGGTTTCGGTACACAAGGCACCTGCGAAGAGGGGCGGGTGCTGGGGTGGCTCATTGCTGACGGGCACATCACCGGCGATAGCGGCCACGGTGCCGTGCTTGGTTTCTGGGGGAACGATCGCGAGGTGGCGCCAGCTTTCGCACGCGATGTGAACGGTATGCTCGGGGAGGGTGACGGCGCGGGGCGTGCAGTTGGCGTGGTGGATATCCCCGCGCGCGATCTGGCGACGGTGAGCAGCACCCGTTTGCGTGCCATGGTAGCCGAGCGCTTCGGCGTCACCGCGGACACGAAGCTCGATCGGGTGCCGGCGGCGGTGCTGGCCGGCTGCGAAAGCATGCAGCAGGGCTTCCTGCAGGCACTGTTCACGGCCGATGGTCATGTAAGTGGCACACCGGACAAGGGTGTAAGTGTGCGCCTCACCAGCGTCTCGCTCTCACTCCTCCAGGACGTGCAGCGCATGCTGCTCAACTTCGGGATCGCCTCCCGCCTCTATCGGGAACGTCATGCGGCCCGCACGGTGGAGTTCAAGGGAGTGGTGTCTGAGTGCCAAGCCGATCACGACCTGGTGATTGGGCGCGACAACGTGCTCCGCTTTGCGGAAGAGATCGGATTCCTTACACAGGCCAAGAACAGTGCCCTCATCAAGCGCCTCGCCAGCTACGCGGGTCGCGGTCCGTACCGCGAGACGTTCACCGCGCGTTTCGTGCGTCTCGAGGCGGCGGGCGAGGAGATGGTGTACGACCTCACCGAGCCGCTCACGCACTCGTTCATTGGCAACGGGTTCGTGGTGCATAACTGTGGTGAGCAGCCGCTTTTGGCGTACGACGTCTGCAATCTTGGCAGCGTGAATGTCGGACACTACGTGCAGAACGGCGTGGTGGACTGGGACGCCATGCGGCGCGACATCGCGCTCAGCACGCACTTCCTCGACAACATCATCGACGTCAACAAGTACCCGCTCCCCGAGATCGACGCGCTGAGCAAGCGCATCCGCCGCATCGGCCTGGGTGTGATGGGCTTCGCCGACATGCTGGTGCGGCTGGGTATTCCGTACGACAGCCCCGAGGGTGTGGAGATGGGGCGCAAGGTCATGGAGTTCCTCGACGTCGAGGGCAAGAAGGAAAGCGAGCGGCTGGCCAAGGATCGTGGCGCGTTCCCCGAGTGGGCGCGGTCCATCTGGGGCCCCGACGAAACGTGTGCGCGTGATGCCAACGGGCAGCGCATTCGCCCCATGCAGCTGCTCCGCAACTGCAACGTGACCACGGTGGCGCCCACGGGTACCATCTCCATCATTGCCGGCTGCAGCTCGGGGCTCGAGCCGCTGTTCGCGGTGGCGTTCATGCGCAACCAGGCAGGCGTGATGATGCCCGACGTGAACGAAGACTTCGTGGCTATCGCGAAGGGCGAAGGCTGGTATAGCGACCAGCTCATGGAGCGCATTGCCAAGACGGGCAGTGTGAACCACGCGGAAGTGCCGGTACGCTGGCAGAAGGTGTTCAACACGGCGAACAACATCTCGCCGGAATACCACATCCGCATGCAGGCGGCGTTCCAGCAGTACTGCGACTCGGCCATTTCCAAGACCACCAACTTCGCGCACACGGCCAGCGTGGAGGATGTGCGGGCCATTTACGAGCTGGCGTACGATATGAAGTGCAAGGGTGTGACCGTGTACCGCGACGGCTCGCGCGACGGGCAGGTACTGAGCACCGGCGCCACCGCCGACGCGGCGGCCAAGCGTGACGGCGCGGCGCCTGCCGCGGTGGCTCCGGCGGCTGGCGCTGCGGCCGAAGCGAAGCCGGAGGCCGAGAGGCAGGCGGCGGCGCTGCGTCGTGAGATTGGCGAGTTGCAGGGCACCATCGCCGAGCTGCAGAGCGAACTCGATCGCACGAAGAAGGCGCTGTTCAGCGCCGAGGCGGAGAACGCGAACCGTCGTGGCAAGCGGTCGCGCCCCGAGGTGATGCGTGGCACCACGTACCGCAAGGACACGCCGCTCGGCACGATGTTCGTGAACATCACCGAAGACGAGAAAGGGCAGCCGTTCGAGGTGTTCCTCAACCTCGGCAAGGCGGGCGGTTCGGCCATGGCCGACGCCGAGGCGATTGGCCGTCTCATTTCGCTCGCGCTGCGCAGCGGCATTTCCATGCAGGAGATCCATCGTCAGCTGCGCGGTATTTCGTCTGATCGCGCCGTGGGGCTGGGCCCCAACAAGGTGCTCTCGTTGCCCGACGCGGTGGGTATTGCGTTGGAGCAGTGGTGGCGGGAGAAGCAGGGGGTGCAGCAGGACCTGCTGAACGGCGGTCAGAGTGCGGCGGTGCAGGGGGTGCCGTCATCGTCGGTGCCCACCCCGGCTGCGGGAGTGAACATTACCCGTCCGCCGCTGGCGGTTGAGCCGCAGGCGGTGAGCGTGCAGCCGCAGATCGATTTCGGCAATGTGGGCGGCGAGGTGTTCATGGGCACCTGTCCCGACTGCGGCTCACAGCTGGAGTTCGCGGAAGGGTGCGTGAAGTGTCACGTGTGCGGGTTTAGTGAGTGCGGGTGAGGCGGCTCCCTGAATTACCTGCGGATTGAATAGACGACGCGCCGCTGGCCACTGCTGGCGGCGGGTCCGTGTTTGGCAGGCGTTTCGTTGCGTTGCTTCGCGTGCGAGGCTGGGACGCATGCGGGTAGCGGCGTGTGCGCTCTCGGCGTAATTTGGCGTTAGACTGCATTATTCGCAGTCTAGCACTGCGGGGGCGCTGGCATTCGAAGTGTCGCAAGTCATTGATTGATCGAACGATGACGGGCTGCCCCCGAGTGTCAGGGCTCTGGATTAGACTGCAGAATTTCGCTGCCTAAGGCCGTGCTCTGCAGCGATCCCCTGCAGTCCAATCAGCGTTAGATGGCGATAAAGATGAGGTGTAGTTCTGCGATGAGCCCTCGGATCCGATACGCGTTTTTGCTAGTGGCAGTCCTCTCTGTCGCAGGGAGTGCGGCCGGGTGTGGACTCATCACGACCGGCTGTGACGCCGACCTCAGAATGCGGGTGTCACCGACAGAGAAGACTCTGGCCGTCGGCGAGAGCTTCACCGCCAAGTTGCAGTTCCTCGGCTGCGGCGGGACTCGCTCATTGAGCGACGTCATTATCTGGGCAGCCACGGATACGGCCGTCGTCCGCGTCCATCCTACATCCGGGCTCGTCACCGGGCGCCTGGCTGGCCAGACCCAAGTCATCGGCTCCGGCAAGACGTATGGAACGGGCGCCCTCATACCCGTTACGGTCAGGTAACGCGCACCCGCCACCTAGCGATGGCATGAAGTAGACAGCCGGTCTGCGGAATGCGGCGGCTGCGCCGCCGCACTTATTGGGCCCGACTGCAGCTTATGCCGGGCGTTAGATGCGCTTCCCAATCGAGAGAACTGAATGAGCGTCACCTCAGATCCCTTCCTTCGGCCCGCAAATCCGCGACCATTCCGAGAGCGCTTTTCGTTCTCCGAGGACCGCCAGCCGCTCGTCGCGCGTGCCAGTGCGGCGCTGCCGGCCCCGCGTCCCATCGGCGCGCGGATCTTGGCGCGGGCGCTGGTGATCGGTGCCGCTGGACTGCTGGCGCTGCGCGCGATCGGCGGATGGATCGCCGAACCGCTCTCGCCCGCGACCGCGGCGGCGCCCACGTGGAGCGTCGAGGTCTCCAGCACGTCGTCCAGCTCAGTCTTGGCGTTCGCCTACAGTCGCGAATCCGGCGCGCATCTGCTCCGCGTTCCCGGGCGCGTCGCGGAGCAGAATCGGCGCGTCATTCCCGCCAAGATCGCTGCCGGCGACTTGCATCTGATCTCGCTCGGCTGGGGCCAACTAGATGTGCGTGGTCGTGGTCCGCGTGGATCACACCTCAAATCCTACAGCGCCACCGCACGACCTGTGACCGTGTTTGATCATCCCGATGGCACGGGTGTACGCACCGCCTGGTAAACGGCGCATCTAACGGATCGCTGCTGCCGACGGGGCTGATCAAGGAGTGCGACTGGCTCGCTTCGCTCGCCTGTCGCATTATCATCAGGCCCCGCGGCAGATCTTTGCGTTCGGTGGGCCGAGCCAAATGAGGTTAGATTTTGGAAGGAGGATATTCCGATGACTTACAAGGTTGCGATCGCGCACGACGAAGATGGCGTCAGCGTCTGGGTTCCTGGACTGCCGGGGTGTTGGTCCCAAGGAGCCACCGAGGCTGAGGCGTTGTCGAACATTCAGGTGGCCATCGCCGAGTACTTGGCTGTTCGTGACGACTTGCTGCTCGGGGCGGATGTGCGCGAAGTCGAAGTCGCGGCGTAGGACACGTGGGTCGGATTCCGGGCGTTAATCACCTCGACGCGATCCGCGCGCTGGAAAAGGCGGGGTTTCGGGTGGTGCGCCAAGGTAAGCACGCGGTCATGTCCGATGGCCAGCGCATCCTCACGATCCCGCGGCACAACCCGATCAATGCGTTTACGCTCGGGGGTATTGTTCGTGACGCGGGGCTCACGCCTGAGGCCTTTCGCGAACTGCTGTAGTGCGCCACCGAACGATCGCTGCTGCGGACGGGGCTGGCGGTGGATGGCGGCTGGCTCGCTTCGCTCGCCTGCCGCACTGTAATCAGGCCCCGCCGCAGAGCATGGCGTTAGGCAGATGTTGAACCATTCCTCGATGCAATCGAAACCGCAGCCCAGAGGTGAAACTCGCGGGGAACCAATGACCCGTGTCAGAGCGACCTCGCTTCTCGCAGGCATCGGAGGCGGTGTCGGGTTCGTGATCGGCACAGTCTTGCTAGCCGCACTTCAGGTGAGCGCGCCAGGTGGCTTCAATTGGGCTGTCGATATTCCGTTCGGCATGATGTTCGGCGGCACGTTTGGGGCCGCCGTCGGTGCGGTCGGGGCCCCCGCCATGACGTGGCTGTTACTCCGACACGTGCCGCTCAATCGCGCGATCCTGCTTTGCGCCCTCGGCACGGTTGGCGGCGCATTGATCGGCATGGCGGCGTCTGGTCGGCCGGTGATCGGGGGTTGTACGGGATTCGTGCTCGCCGCAGTCGTGATGCGGATAGTTTATCGAGGCAAGACTGCCTAACGGCAGCGTTGCTGCTGACATCGCAATTCGGTGCGCGGCAGGCGGGCGCCGCGCTGGCGCACGCCGCCCGTCCGACCGAATTCCAGGATGCGCTGCAACAGAACGCTGTGGCGTTATGCCGACGCAATCCTCTTCTGTCTTCCCTCACTTGGTTCGCGCGCATGGGCCGTGTCCTCTCAGTCTGCCTATTCGTCGTCGGGGTCATTCACCTGCTGCCGCTTGCCGGTGTACTGGGGGCATCGCGCCTCTCCGCGCTCTACGGGATTGCGGTGGCCGAGCCGAACGTTGAGCTGCTGCTCCGTCACCGGGCAGTTCTATTCGGTGTGCTAGGCGGCCTGTGCATCGCCGCGGCGTTTCGGCCAGCGCTGCAGGGCTTTATGCTCGCAGCCGCCGCGACGAGCGTGGTAAGCTTCCTGTTCCTCGCTCGCGCCGTGGGTGGGTACAACGCCCAAGTAGGCCGGGTAGTCACGGCGGACTGGGTCGCTCTGGCCGCCCTCGCACTCGGTGCGGTCGCGTACTGGCGGATCCGTGGCGCTGCGTGACCGGCCCGGTCCGGGTCTGTGGCGACCGCGGCCGAGCGTTGCATTGCATCTGACATAGCGGCCCACACATCGTACTCGGCGCAATCCTCCACAGGAACCGCTTAGTAGGTGTACTGTGGCCATATACCGACGGGAGAGCACTGAACCACGAAGAGGTCGGCAATCACGATGGAACCACGGCGAGGGTACTGTCGACTGGGTCACGCCCAGCCGAGCTACCGCATAACGACGCTTGCTGCTGATGAACGCGGTGCGGTAGCAATGGTGGGGCGGCCGCGATATAGACCATGAGCCGGTCTAGCGGCCGCCCCACCACTGCTTTCTGTTGAAGCGTTCACAGCAGAAGCTGGCGTTAGGCGCATTGCGGGTCACTTACAAGCGGCACCTCGAGGATGTCCGTCCCACCGAAAAGATGCGCTGACCTAGGCTTGTTCACGCCTCGTAGCTGGTCATTTCACTATTGAGGAGTATTGCACCATGCGTCATCGAGA
>NZ_JAPZSK010000008.1 GCF_027531815.1 Gemmatimonas sp.
ACAGCGGGCGGCGGGGTCAGGGTCGAGGCCGGGGGCTACCTGTCGGGGCACACCACGCCAACCCCCGCCCCCCGCCCCCGCCACCGCCGCCCCCCGACGCCCAGCGCAGCGAAGGCACGACCGGAGCCCCGACCCCGACCGCCCTCAAGACCCCGACCCGGGCCCAAACCCCGACTGGAGGAAGACCCCGACCGTGGTGGCCGTACCCCGACCGCTGTGGCCGTACCCCGACCGTCGTGGCAGTGCCACGACTACACCCCCGACCCCGACCCCGACCCGCGTGCGGTCTACGCGATGCTGAAGATGATCTTGCCCGCTTCGCCCGACCGGATGAGATGCATCGCCTCGTCGACCGCCTCGAGGGGGAGACGGTGCGTGATGACCGGCGTGGGGTCGAACTGCCCCGAGCGAACGAAGCGCGACATCTGGTGCCAGGTGTCGTACATGCGACGGCCGACGACCCCGTAGATGGTGAGCCCCTTGAAGATGATCTCGGTCGCGAAGTCCACATCGATCGTCCGCGACGGAATGCCGAGCATGTTGACCCGCCCCGCCGGCCGCGCCAGCGCGAACGCCTGGTGCACGGCGCTCGGTACGCCGCTCATCTCGAGCACGACATCGGCCCCGTGGCCGTCGCTTGCCGCCATCACCGCTGCCTGCGCCTGGTCCGGGTGGACCGCGTCGTGCGCTCCCATCGTGCGGGCGAGGGCGAGCCGCTTCGGGTTCACGTCGGTCGCGATGATGTGCGCCGCGCCCGCCGCCTTGCAGATTCCCACCGCGAAGGCGCCGATGGGGCCGCAGCCGGTGATGAGGACCACGCTCCCCGGAATCTCAGCGGTCAGTGCCGTATGGAAGGCGTTCCCCATGGGGTCGTGGATACCGCCAATGTCGTAGCTGATGGCATCATCCAGGTGCCAGATGTTCGTGGCGGGCATGGCGATGAACTCGGCGAAACAGCCGTCGCGGTCCACGCCGATGATGCGCGTGGAGGGGTCGACGTGCGCGTTCCCGGTGCGGCTGAACAGCGAACGGTCGTCCACGATGTGCCCCTCGGCCGTCACCCGGTCGCCGACCTGCACGCTTTCGACGAGGTTGCCGACGGCGACCACATCACCGGCGAACTCGTGTCCGCAGATGAACGGCGGACGGCATCGCCCCGCGGCCCACGCATCCCACTCGTAGATGTGCACGTCGGTGCCACAGACACCGGCGCTCCGTACGCGCACCAGGACCTCGTCGTCGCGGATCGTCGGTTCCGGAACGTCCGTCAGCGTGAGGCCGCGTCCCGCGGTCTGCTTCACCAGCGCTTTCATGTCACTCCACGTCGTGAACCGGAGCGGCGCTCCGGAAGATGTTCGTCGCAGGGAACGACAAAAGTCGCACCATGGCGCGAGCTCTGGTAGACGTTCGCCCGCGTCAGTCTGCCGCGAGTCCGCTTAAATCGCGCGCGTTCTTTATACGCGCTATTGCGCGTTTGAATTATCCACGCGTATATTCGCGTCAATTCAACGACTTGCGCGCGCTGTCCACATCCGGAGTCCTCGAGCTGCAGAGTTCACGCAGGATCGGGGCGCGCAGTCCTCATCGGCAACGCGTGGCGATAAAACGGCACGAGTTCCACCTGAAGTCCCGCGTCGCGATTGCGACCCCCATCTTTGAGGCTGACGACCCCTGCTCGTCGGCCTCGGCTTCGCCGTCGTTGCTCGCGCCCGTGCGCGGACCGACGGCTCGCTCCGCTGTCGCCGTCAACATCTCGGTGGCGCGTCCGAGCGGTCCCGCCCGTCAGCATGCGGTGCTGGCACACGGCGTCGGCAGCCGGTCGGTTGCCTTGTACGCCGCTGCCACGTCTTGCCACCAACTGTCCGGTCCTCTCGCCACGCTGGCGGTGAGACGGTCCGCAGCCTTGTCTGCACCTGCCGCCGCGGTGGCGGTGCGGACACTCCACTACGCGTGCCTCCTGGAGGCCGCGTAGCGCACGACGACGCGGTGCATGCGCCGCCCGACGTGTGTGCTCACCTTTCCACCGGGGGAAAGTGAGCGTTTCCATCTCTCGTGAGAGGGTTGTTCAAATGGCTCCTGCCAAGAAGGCCGCCAAGAAGGCGGCAAAGAAGCCGGCCAAGAAGGCCGCGAAGAAGGCCGCGCGCAAGCCGGCCAAGAAGGCCGCCAAGAAGGCCGCCAAGAAGCCGGCCAAGAAGGCGGCCAAGAAGGCCGTGAAGAAGGCGGCCAAGAAGGTCGTGAAGAAGGCGGCCAAGAAGGGCGCCAAGAAGGCCGCCAAGAAGGCCGCGAAGAAGACGGCTCGCAAGCCGGCCAAGCGCGCCAAGAAGGCGGCGGCGGCTCCGGCTCCTGCTGCGGCGTAATTCGCTTTTCAGCGATCCCGCAGTACCCATACACGCGAAAGGCGCCGGCTTGTCTGCCGGCGCCTTTCACGCTTTGCGAGAGGACCGGTCGGCGGCAGCCACCGCCACCGCGTCCCCTGGCACTACGAATGAACCGCGACCAACTCCTGCGGGTCGCGCACGAGCGCCGGCTCGTCATCCGGAACCGGCCCCCACACGAACGCCGAGAAACGGGGAGCCATTGGCGCGCGGCCACCGTCGGCAATCACGATGCCGATCGGCTCCTGACTGGCGGTAGGCGGCAACAGTTGCTTGAGGCGCATGATGGGTGACCCTCCACCCGGGATTGAAGACCCGCGACGCACCGTGCGTCGAGGCAGGCAGCGGCACCGCCGACGGCGGTGACCTCAATCCCTCGTGCATAGCTGGTGCCATTCCGTGGAATAATCGCAAGTTCAAGAAAAACAATAGCTTGCGAAATAACCAGGGAGCTCATCCCAGGCGCCGGTGTCCCCACGACACAGACGACGAACCGTTTCCCGTGTCGAAGTGAAACGGGTCAGGCGACCGCTGCCTTCCGCGCCATGAATGTTTCGCGCAACCCGGAAGTACGCTCGACCGAAATCGTCCACCCACGATAGCGGTGCGCCAGCTCCTCGAGCGGAAGTCCATCGGCGCGGCTGTCGGCACCGGCAGCGATCGTCTCGACGAGGTGCACGCCCCCGTCCACGGTCGCACTCTGCAACACCTCGATGACCCGCGCCCGATCCTGTGGCGTGAGCCCGGCAAACGCACTCGGCGAGCAGACCACCGCGTGCAGGGCCACGTCGGGCGCCCAGGCTCCCAGATCGGCGCAGTAGCCGCGAATACGCTCGGTAAGCCCCGCCGCATGGGCGGCCTTCACCACACGCTCCACGGCGTCTTCGGCGGGCTCCACGGCCGTCACCGCCGCGCCCCGCGCCGCCAGGTACAGCGCCGGCCCCTCCCGCTCGGCCCCCGCCACCAGCACGTGACGGTCGCCCGAATCGGCCAGGGCGCGCACCAGCGCGGCGTCGGGATCGATTCCCCAGTGCTCCGGCCGACGGTACGCCTCGAGCATGCGCAGCCGCCGGCGCTTCCACGTGGCGTAGGTCGGCAGCCGGAGGCGGCGCGCAATGATGCGGTCCACTTCCTGCCACACCAGCAGCTCCGTCAACGCGATCTGGTCCGCCTTGCGCAGCGCCTCGACCGCCTCGTCGCCGATCTTCAGCAGCGCGTTGCGCGAGACCGAGTCCTTGTAGTCCTCGATCTCGTGCTCGACATACTGCTCGTATTCGTACTTGAGGGACCGGGGAGAACTGATAGCGCTAGCCCTCTGGATGTGGATGGAATGTGGACAACTTACCCGCTCCCGGCATTCCCGCAAGAGCCAGTTTTGTGATCGCACCGGGGGTAAGTGTTTGCGCTGCCGACAACTGACCGTCAGGGCAGAGTACGACGGGATCCTTCCGCCTCACGTGATTGTTCCCCCCGTATGCCGGAGCTCCCCGAAGTCGAACACGCCGCCGGACGCCTGCGCGCGGCCGTGCTCGGCCACACCGTTGCCTGTGTCGAAACGCTGCACGCCAGCCAGCGCCGCGCCTTGCCCCCCTCGGCCTGTCAGGCGGTACACGGCCTCCGCATCGAACGCATCGAGCGGCGAGCCAAGGTCCAGCTGCTGCATCTGCACAACGGCGCCGTCCTCGAAGTCCACTTTCGCATGACCGGCGACTGGGAGTTCACCGGCCTCGACGAGGCCCCCCCCAGGCACGAACGGGTACGCCTCGAAACGCGCGAGGGCACCCGCGTGAGCCTCGTGGACAGCCGTGCGTTCAGCGTGGTGCGGCTGCACGCCCCCGGCACCTTCACGGGTATCGACGCCGGTCCCGAGCCGCTGAGCGAGGCCTTCACCGCCAGCGTGCTGCACGCCGCCCTCGCCTCACGGCGTGGGCCCATCAAGCCGGTCCTTCTCGATCAGCGGCTCGTGGCCGGCGTGGGCAACATCTATGCGAGCGAAGCCTGCTGGGAGGCGAAGATTCACCCGCACACCCCGGCGCATTCGCTGTCCGCCGCGCGGGTGACGCGGCTGCGCGATGCCATCCGTCTCGTGCTGGAGACGGCCCCGACCGGACGCTACTGGGCGCAGGAGGGCGTGAGTGAAGACGCGATCTGGCGGGTGTACGGGCGCGACGGCGCACCGTGCCGCCGCTGCGGTTCCCGCATCGCGCGCACCGTGCAGGGGGGACGCAGCACCTTTCACTGCGGACGCTGCCAGCGGCGCTGACGGTCCCGGCGCCGCGAGTGCCGACGACATGACCGCGCCCTGGCGACGGACCATGGCGCGATCGAACGCCTGCAGCGTCTCGCGCGCCGTTGCCGCCCAGGACAACCGTGCTGCCTGCCGGCGCCCCGCCTCCTGGAGCGTGTGCCGCGCTCCCTCGTGCAGCGTCAGCTCCTGCATGGCATCGGCCATCGCGGCCGCATCGTTCCAGGCCACATAGCGCGCCGCGCTCCCTGCCACCTCCGGCAGCGAACTCTCCCGCGTGCAGATCACCGCGGCGCCTGCCCGCATGGCTTCCGCCACGGGCAGTCCGAAGCCTTCGTAGCGCGAAGGAAACACCAGCGCCGTGCACCGCCGGTACAGGGTGGCCAACTGGTCGTCGCTCACATACCCCACATGGTGCAGCCAGGGCGCCTTGCCGAGTCGCGCGCGCGTCTCGCGCGCCAGGGCGGGGCCGCACTGCACGAGAGGCACACGCACCCCACGCGCCCAGAGCATACCCATCGCCTCGTAGAGCATCACCAGATTCTTCCGCGCGTCCTGTCCACCCACCGTGAGCATGAAGGGTGCGCCCACGCCTGCCGCCTCGAGTGGCTGCGCGTCGTCGCTCCCCCGCAGCGGCACGTCATCGGCGGCCAGCAGGGCCACCGTGATGCTGGCGGGATCGGCCCGCAGGTGGTGCACGAGCTCGTCGCGCGAGAAGCAGGAGTCGGTGACAATGGCGTGCGCGAGCTGCACGGTGCGCCGATATCGGGCACGGTACTTCACACGCTTGAGCAGCTTCCACCACCGATGGTCGTGCTGCAGCATGGGGGCGATGTCGTGCACCGTGGCCACCATCGTGGCCGCCTGGGCAGGCGTCGTGATGAAGTTCCACGGATACCACGCCACCTCGGCGGCTGTTGTCGGCAGCGCATCGATGCAGTCGATCGTGGCGTTGGAGGCCAGTGTCGGATGCACCGAGGCGAGCAGAAGGCGCAGGGCCGCCACGTCCCGGCGGTCCTTCACGAACAGCGTGAGCTGGAGCGAGGGCCGCTGGAGGGCGAACTCCCGCAGCAGATTGCGCACATACCGCGCGATGCCGCGACGCTCCTGCAGGAGGCGTGTTGCCTCCACGGCAAGGTGGCGCAAGGGGAAGGTGGCGGACATCATGGGCTACCGAACGGGGGAGTGCAGCGAGGCATGACGCGAACACGCCAGTCGCGTTCCACCCTATCTGGCCCGCGGACCCATCGCGGTGCCCGGCATCACCGGCACGTCCGGTTCAGCTCATCGCTTCCAGCAGGGCGCCCTTGAGGTACCCCGACTCGGGGACGTTGATGAGCTCCGGGTGATCGAGGGGCTGACCGGTGATGGCGCGCAGGGCAAACGGACGGCCGCTGTCGGCCACCGCGTCGCTGAGCATCTCGAAAAAGAGCCCGCGCGACAGGTGAAAGCTGCAGCTGGCCGTGAAGAGCAGGCCACCCGGCGCCAGCAGCTTCATGGCCTGGAGGTTGATGTCCTTGTACCCGCGCAACGCCCCGTCGAGCGCGTTCCGGCTCTTCGCGAAGGCCGGCGGATCCACCACGATGGTGTCGAAGCGTCGCCCCTCGCGATGCCACGTACGCAGCACCTCGAACGCATCACCGACGACCGGTTCGATGTTGGTGAACCCGTTGCGCGCCGCGTGGTCGTGTACCCGGGCCAGGGCGGGGGCGGAGATGTCCACCGCACAGACATGCTCGGCACGGGTGGCCAGGTGCAGCGCGAAACTGCCGTGGTACGCGAAGCAGTCCAGCGCCTGGCCACGCGCCAGTGAACCAATGAGCACGCGGTTTTCGCGCTGGTCGAGGAATGCCCCCGTCTTCTGGCCGTCCCATGGCGCGGCGAGATAGCGGACGCCGTGCTCGAGCACTTCGACCACCGGCGGCACCTCGCCGTACAGCAAGGTCACCTCGCGCGGCAGCCCTTCGCGTGCGCGCGCGGCGGGGTCGTTGCGCGCGAGGATGCCACGGCATCCCGTGAGATCGCGCAGACAGTCCACGATGAGGTCGGTGTGCGCGTGCATGCCCGCCGACAGTAACTGCACCACGAGGGAATCGTCGTATCGGTCCACCACCAGACTGGGCAGGCCGTCTCCCTCCCCGTGCACCAGGCGGTAGGCATTGGCCACGGCCTCCAGCGGCGCGCGGCGTGCCACGGCGGTGCGCAGGCGCGCGTGCCACCACGCGGCATCAATCACGACCTCGGGGTCGCGCTCGATACGCCGCAGCGAAATCTCCGACTGCGGGCTCCACAGGGCCCAGCCCAGTGCGGCGCCATTCGCTTCCTCCACCCGCACCACACCGGCAGGCAGCGCGGGCAGCCGTTCGACGTCGCTGCGAAACACCCACGGATGCCCTTGGCGCAGGCGCTGGGCGCCCTTGCGATTGACCACGGCAATGTCGCCGCCTGTCACGGCGGTGGGCTCCCGGCGCGGCGAGGTGGCCCCTCCCCGGGAAGGGCCGGTGCGGGACGGTGAACGGCGATGGGGACGATTCACGGCAACCTCGACGTGCAGCGGGTGAAGCGCAGGCGGTCAGGCCACACGATTCGCGGGGGACAGATACTGATCGAGGCCGTGATCGCACCACGTGCGCCGTTCGCGCACGGTGCGCAGGAAACGATCGTGATTGCGTGCCACCGACTCGGTACTCGCGGAGCGGTGCCACAGATGATAGCACACCGCGGCGAACTTGAGGTTGCGCCGCACCACGCCCGCGTTGGAGAGCCGGGCGGCCAGTTCGCTGTCTTCCCGGCCCCAGCCTTCCATGGCTTCGTCGTAGCCCTTCACACGCCGCAGGTCGTCGCGCCAGAACGCCATGTGACAGCCCCGCACGCGGCGTTCGGCGCCGCGCTCGCCCCGCGCGTACGCGGCGTGCGCCTGGATGAAGCGGGGATGCAGGACAACATCTCCGTCGATCTGCACGATGTAGTCACCACGCGCCTGGGCGATGGCCTTGTTGCGGATCGCCGCCAGGCGAAAGCCCGCATCCTCGTGCCATACATGTACCAGCGGCACCGGCAACCCGGCGCGCTCCCGGTCGATGAGCGCGCGCGTGTCGCTGCGCGATCCGTCATCGGCGATCAGCACTTCGGTGGGCCACACCTGCTGCGCACGCACACTCCGCAGCACCACGGCCAGCGCCTGCGGCCAATTGTACGTGGCAATGATGAGCGAGATGGACGGCGACGGCAAACCCACGCTGTGTCTACCGGCGAGCGGCGGGCGACGCCACCCCGGCGCTCGCGCGCCGCGCGGCCTTGCTGCGCGCAATGGCGCGGGTATGCTGCGCAAACGTCTCCGTGAACTCATGGCTGCCGTCGGGGCGCGCCACGAAGAAGAGATACGGCACGTCGGCCGGTGCCAGCGCCGCGGCAATGCTGGCCTCGCCGGGGCTGGCAATCGGTCCCGGGGGAAGGCCCGCGTACCGGTACGTGTTGTACTTCGAGTCGACCTCGAGATCCTTGTAAAGGACCCGCTCGACGTGCTGCGGCAGCGCGTACTGCACCGTGGGATCGGCCTGCAGGCGCATCCCCTTCTTCACGCGGTTCCAGTACACGGCGCTGATGAGCGGACGTTCCTCGGCCTTGCGTGCCTCCTTCTCCACGATGCTCGCCATGGTGATGGCATCGTGGCGCGAGAGGCTCATGGCCTGCAGCCGGGCGTCCCATTCCGGCTTCCACACGTCGAGGAACCGCTCCACCATGGCGTTCACCGCGTCCCGGGCCGTGGTACCGGCGGGAAACGTGTACGTGGCGGGAAACAGATACCCCTCGAGGCTCGGTACGGGCACATCGAGTTCGCGCATCCACGCCGTGTCGGCCGTGGCGGCGCGCACCGAGTCGGCGGGCACATCGAGCGCCTTGGACAGCGCCGGCACAATGTCGCGCAAGTCGAACCCCTCGGGGATGACCACGCTCTTCATGAGCCCGCGACCGGTGACCAGCGCATCGAGCACATCGCGATACCCCGCGTCGGCGGCAAACTGGTATGTGCCCGGCTTGATCGTGGTCTCGGCACCGGTGAGGCGGGCAAAGAGACGGAACAGCGGCGGAGAGCCGATCACCCCGTTGGCCTCCAGCGAGTCTGCCGCCACACCAAGGCTTGCCCCCTTGGGCACCACCACCCGCGCCGGTTGCCCCGTGGGGCTGCTCGCGCCGCCCACTTCGCGCCACACCCACGCCATCAGCACGATCGCCACGGCAAGGACGCCGAGCGGGATCACGCGATTGGGCGTCGAACGCTTACGGGCCATCCGCGTTGTCCCCGAGCCCCATCCCCTCCGTGCCTCCCGCCACGGCCTCGCCAAGCGCGACGCCCTGCGACGCCGCACGGAGCACGCTTTCCAGCAGCACGCACGCCGCCATCGCGTCCACGTCGCCCTTGCGGCCGCGGGTGGAGCCACCCTGTTCGCGAATGCTGCGCAGCGCTGATGACGTGGTGAACCGTTCGTCCACGAGACGAATGGGGAGCGACTGGCGCGTGGCGAGCCTGGCCGCGATCTCGCGCACCTCGCGCGAGCGGTCGGTCTCGGCGCCAGCAGGGTCGAGCGGCAGGCCAAACACGTATCCGGTGGCGCCCAGCGCCTCGGCCTGACGCATGAGTTCCGCCAGCGGCGGGCGCTTGCCGGCGCGGCGGGTGATGATGCCGACGGGCGAGGCCAGCATGCCCAGTTCGTCGCTGATCGCGAGGCCGATACGCTTGTCGCCCCAGTCCACGGCAAACAGTCGCCCCGCCGACGCGGCCGTCACGCTTCCGCCATCTGCTCGAAGAACTCCTGATTGTTCTGCGCGCGCTCCATGCGCTTGAGCAGAAACAGCATGGCCTCGTCGCTCGGCATATCGGCCAGGAAGGTGCGCAGGAGGAAGACCCGCTGCTGCTCCTTCTGCGACAGGAGCAACTCCTCGCGCCGGGTGCCGCTCTTGTTGATGTCGATCGCGGGGAAGATGCGCTTCTCGGCAAGCTTGCGATCGAGCACCAGCTCCATGTTGCCCGTACCCTTGAACTCCTCGAAGATCAGCTCGTCCATGCGCGAGTTGGTCTCGATGAGTGCCGTGGCCACGATGGTGAGCGACCCGCCCTCGGTGAGGTTGCGGGCGGCGCCGAAAAAGGCCTTGGGCTTCTGCATCGCCGTGGCCTCCATGCCGCCGGACATGAGCCTGCCACCCTGCGGGGCCACCGCATTGTGGGCGCGCGCCAGTCGCGTGATGGAGTCCAGCAGGATCACCACGTCCTTGCCGCTCTCCACGAGCCGCTTGGCCTTCTCCAGCACCATTCCGGCCACCTGCACATGGCGTTCGGCGGTTTCGTCGAAGGTCGAGCAGATCACGTCGGCGCTCGGGCAGCTTGCCTGCATGTCGGTGACCTCCTCGGGGCGCTCATCGATCAGCAGGACGATGAGCGTGACCTCCGGATGGTTCTCCGCGATCGCGTTGGCGAGCTGCTGGAGGAGGATCGTCTTGCCCCCCTTGGGCGGCGCGACGATGAGGGCACGCTGGCCCTTGCCCAGAGGCGCGATGATGTCGCAGATGCGGGTCGCGACTTCCCCGTTCTTGCGCTCCAGATGGATACGCTCGTCGGGGTACTTGGCGGTCAGGTTGTCGAAGGCGCTGCGCAATTTGGACTGCTCGGGGTCACCACCGTTGATGCGCTCCACCTTGAGAAGCGCGAGGTACCGTTCCCACTCCTTGGGCGGCCGCACTTCGCCCATCACCGTGTCGCCGGTGCGAAGGTCGAAGCGCTTCACCTGGGAAGGGGAGACGTAGATGTCGTCGGGGCCGTGCAGGTAGTTGAAATCCTGAGCCCGCAGGAAGCCATACCCTTCGGGAAGGACCTCCAGCACCCCTTCGCCGTAGAGCGTCGTCTCGGTTTCGAGCAGGGCCTGCTCGATGCGGAAGATCAGCTCCTGCTTCTTCAACCCGTTGACGCTGGAGAGCTGCAGCGACTCGGCCAGCACCAGGAGTTCGGGAACCGACTTCCGCTTCAGCTCGGCAACGTGCACGGGGCAATGAGAGCGAGGGGAGCGCGGCAACCACCCACGACCAGCCACGTGGCAGTGCCATGCGCGCGGCAGGACTCGAACCTGCGACCTTCGGCTCCGGAGGCCGACGCTCTATCCAACTGAGCTACGCGCGCATTGCGGCATCCGGCGCCGACCGGAGGCCGACTCGGGAACCGCTTGGGCAGTACCACGGGAGCACGTCGTGCACCCGCATACCGCCAGACTGGGGAAGCTAACCGGGCAGGGGGGCGTGCGGCAAGGAAAGCCGGATGGGAAACACGCCGCCCCTGGCCATTCACGCGTTACCGTGCACCAGATACGCTTCCACGCTCAGCAGGTTGCGCTCGCCCGCCATGCGAATGACGCCCAGCAGCCGCTGCATCTTCGTGACCTCTTCGAGCTGCTCATCGACGAACCACTGCAGGAATCCCTGCGCCAGATAGTCCCCCTCGCTCGCGGCGAGGTCCATGAGCCCCTTGATCTGCCCAGTGACCTCCCTTTCCCAGCTCAGCGCGGCCTCCACGGCCGCCTCGGCGGTGGGAAAGACGTGCATCGGGGCGCGGACGGCGGGGATGCGCAGGCCACCACCGGTTTCGAGCACATACTTGAGGAGCTTCTCCGCATGCTCGCGTTCCTCCGTCGCCTGCTTGTGGAACAGGCCCGCCAACTGGAGCAGGTGCATCTCGTGGAAGTGCGCCGCGATCTGATGGTACTGCAGGCTGGCAGCAAGCTCGTTGCCGATCTGCGTGTTGATGGCCGCGGCGAGGGCGGAGGAGATGAGCATGGGTGACTCCGTGGCATTGAAGAGTGTCGGGAACAATCGCAAACTGGCGACGGACAGCGCGAACGGAAAGTTGATCGCGTGTCCGCGTTCAGTTCACGCGTTCCGCACGCAGTTGAACAGCGTGTGCCGATCGCACCGTCACTTGTGCGACAGGGTCCAGACGTAGGCCGCCACGGCGCTGATCTGCTCGTCGTTCAGATTCATGCGCCCGCCGCGGGCGCCCATGGCGTTCGGGCGCGTCGTCACCTTGATCTTTTCCTTGGGGACGCCGCTCACGATCAGGGCGCGAATCTCCTCGTAGCTGCCCGTGGCCAGCTGGTCCCAGGCATTGTCATTGAGGGCAGGGCCGTTCTGCGCGCCCACGCCCTTGGCCCCGTGGCAGCGCATGCAGCCGCCGTTGTTGAACAGCGAGTCGCCGAGCGCCACGCGCGCCGGGGTCACTTCGGTGGGCATCGCGGGCTTGGCGGCAACACCACTTCCCGTACCGGCGCCGGACGAGCGGCACGCAGCGGCAAGCAACAGCACGGACAGGGTAGCGAGGATACGCATGGCTCTGGGGCTGGGGACGAGGATCGGTTCCCGCGTGCTCGCAGGCAGCGGGCAGGGATCAGCAGCGACCGGCTGAGTTCGGCCGCGTTCTATTCTGCTGCCCGTACCCGTTGATCGCTATGTTTCGCCGTATGACGGTCATCGCCTATCTCGGAACCGGGCTGCTCGGCAGCGGTTTCGTCGAGGCCGCGCTCACGCGCGGCGACACGGTGCGGGTATGGAATCGGACGCGCGGCAAGGCACAGGCGCTGGCAGCGTTCGGCGCTCAGGTGGCGGCGTCGCCGGCCGATGCCGTGCGTGGCGCCGAGCGGGTTCACCTGGTACTCAAGGACGACGCGGTGGTGGAAGAAGTCGTCGCCGCCTTGCGCCCTGGCCTCGCGCCGGAGGCCATCATCTGTGACCACACCACCACCCATCCCGCGCTCACGGGCGAGCGCGCCGCGCGGCTCAACGCCGAGGGCGTGCGGTATCTGCACTGCCCTGTCTTCATCGGACCGGCGGCGGCGCGGCTGGGGCAGGGGATCATCATGGTCTCCGGCCCCTCGGTGTTGTACGACGCGGTGCGTCCGGCGCTCGAACAGCAGGCGCAACGGGTCGTGTACTGGGGCGAGCGGGCCGATCTCGCCGCCGCCTACAAGCTCATGGGCAACACGCTCATCATCGGGCTGGGCGCGCTGGTCAGTGACGTCTTCACCGTGGCGCAAGGATGCGACGTGCGCGCCCCCGATGCGCTCAAGCTGCTGGAGTTCTTCAACCCCGGCAGCATGTTGCAGAACCGCGGCAAGAAGATGAGCGAGGGCGACTTCACGGCGAGCTTCGAGCTGGTGATGGCACGCAAGGACGTGCAGCTCATGCTCGAGACCACCGGCGCGCGTCCGGTGGCGGCGCTCCCGGGGATTGCGGCGCGCATGGACGAGGTCATTGCGCAGGGCCACGGGCACGAGGACTTCGGCGTCATTGCCCGCGACGCGGTGCGCGATCGCTGAACGTCCCCGTCAACGCGCACGACAAAGGCCCGGAGCCGAGTGGCAGCTCCGGGCCTTGCAGGTGCCACGGCGGTCGGTGTCGTCGTGGCCGTCGCGTAGCAACGCTACGGCTGGTGCGGCCCCATGATGTTGCGCGTGAACAGGGCGATGAACGCCGCAATGATCGCAATCTGCCCGATCGGTCCGACCGCCAGGATCACCTGAAAGATCGAGGAGATCAGCAGGAGCGGCAGCTTGATGATCGGCAGGAGGAAATCGGCGTTGATCGGGGCGCTGAACGGCGGCATGGCAGGGCTGGTTGAGGGTCCAAGGGGCAGTATAACCACGCCCGGAGACGAACTGCAGCCCCGTTGTGCCGGTTCCGTTGTGCCGGTTCCGGGGCGCTGGGCACGAGGGCGGGGGAGCCCGAAGCCGCTTCACCGGGAGATCCGGCCCGCCGGTTCGCTTCAGCACCCGCGTGCATGGCCCCGGAGCAGGCGGCCGCCAATCCGACTCGCCCATGTGCCACAGGGGCTGGCCGCGATGGTCAACGTCGGGCGCGAATCGTCACCTGCATGGCACCGTCCGGGGGGGCCCCACCGTCGCATGTGCGCGTTCTTGTACGCTGCATTAGGATGCTCGGACTGGACTCCCCATCCCAATCACCCATCTGCTGCGGCCATCCCGTTCAATGGTCGCGTTCCACCCACCGGAGCCCCGTTGCCGACTCAGGATGACATAGCACCGACCGCTCGCGGCGAGAGCGCGTTGGTGAGCCCGGACGCGGATGCCCTGCTGTTCGAGGCCCGCTTGGCCCTACGCGATGTGCTGCCATCGGTGGTCCATCAGGATCACACATGGGCGGCCTCGCTTGTGCACTGCCATGTGACCGACGAGCGCGTGCGCCATGTGCTGCAACTGCACGCTGGCACGGCGCGCGCCGTCGGCGGAACCGCCGATGTGCAGGTCCACGTGCTCGAGCGCTATCTGAGCGTCGCCGGTGTGGTTGGGCTGCTCGGCGATGGAGCCGTGCGCACGGGCAGCTTGCCCCTGCACACGGGACGGTACGTGGAGGTGACGCTCGTGGAAGGCGGCACCCGTCTGGCGACCTTCTGGATGCCCCTGGTGCCCGTGTTCCGGGTGTCGTCGCGCATGGTGGCCTGACCGGCCGGACCGCGCACGCCGTGCAGACCGCCGTGAGATAGCTCGCACGGCAACTGTCGGGTAAATCCTCACGCAGGAGAGGGGGGGCGCTGCTGAACGGGGAGGGATCCCGTGTTCAGCTTTCCCCCCACATGCCCACCGTCTCGCTGCTCCCTCTTTCGCTGCCAACAATCGGCGGCTCGGCGCTGCTGTGCTGGCGTCACTCGTGGCGCCCGTCCGGGCGCAGGCGCAGCCATCGGCGCTACGCGACACGGCGGCAACGCCGCGCCTCCCGTTTCCGGTGGGTGAAGTCCTCGACTACCGCGTGAACGTCGCCTTCGGCGGCAACATCGGACACGGGCAGATGCGTGTCGAGGGGCCGGTGCTCGAGCGCGGCGTGCCCACCTGGCGCCTGGTCTCCGAAACGAAGGCCAGGCGCGCGTTCGTTCGCGCCACCGATCGCACGACCTCCTGGCTCGACCCCACGCGCTTCGTCGCCGTGCGCTTCGAGCAGCGCGAGCGTCATCCGTTGTCGCAGTCGGATGCCCTGGTGGAAATGGATCTCGCCGCTACCGCTCGATGAACTCTCCTTCCTGCAGTTCCTGCGCACCATCCCGCTCGACCGGGAAGGCGCTCACCAGTTCAATCGTCACTTCGACGTGACGCGCAACCCGACGCTCGTCACGGTCGGGGCCGAGGAAGTGGTGGAAACGTTCGCCGGGGCGTTCACCACCCGGGTGGTCATCATGCATGTGCGCGATCCCAAGCACCATAAAGGGGTCGGTCCATTCAAGCTCAACATCGAGCTGTCGTCCTGTCGCATCCCCGTGCGCATCGTGAGCCGCATGCCGATCGTCGGAGACCCCACGATGCGCTCCCCGCTTTCGCATCTCACCATATCCGCCGCGGCGCTGCTCCTCGTCGCCGCCACGCCCGCCGTGCCCGGCCGTGCGCTGACCTTGCGTGACGGCATCCGCCTCTGGTTCGACGGCACCTCCACGCTGCGGAGCGGGAGCTGCAGCGCCGACAAGATCGAGGTCTCGCTCAACGCGGCCACCGACGACGTCATCGAGCATACGCTCGACGGCAGGAAGGTGAGCGGCACGGTGGAGGTCGACTTCCCCGCGGCACAGCTCGAGTGCAGGAACGACACGCGGAACGAGCACATGGGCAAGGCACTCAAGATGAAAGAGTTCAGCAACGGTGCCGCTGCCGATGGGGGAAACGGGCAGGTACTCTACACCCCGCTCGTGGGCAACCTCATTCTCGATGCCTTCACCACCGAGGTCGGGGCCGAGGCCATCTTCCAGCAGCACGGCCTGCTCGGTGTGGTGGCACTGACGAACGGGGAAGTGCGGGGCCAGACGCTGCGTGCCAGTGATCGCTCCCCGGCCTTCATGGCGAAGCTTGGCTTCGACAAGCAGCTCAATGACGATCTGCGCACACGCCTCACGGGGTCGTTCCGCAATCAGGGGTCGGCGGCCAACGGCACCTTGTACAGCGGTGACCGCGCCGGCTCGCGCTACTACTACGTGCTCGAGAACACCGCGTCCACCGAAGCGGCGAACTTCACCTCGGGCATGATCAACCCGGGCTTCACCGACAAGGTCAACGCGGTCATGGTGAACCCGTTCGTCAGGTTCCGCGGCGGAAACCGCCACGCGTGAAGTGACCCAGCTGATGGGCGAAGGCACCGTCCGCCTTCTCAAGGGCGACAAGCTCTTCCTCTCGGCGCGCTGGAACCGGGTGGAAGGCGACCTGGGGTCGTACCGTGTCACCCCCAGTACCGGCGCCCCGGTGACCGTCACCAATCGCGACGTCACGGTGGCCCGCAGGACATCCGCAGCGGCGGCAAATGGCGGGGCTTCGTACTCGCAGCGGCAACCAGCTTCTGATCGGGGCAGGTGCAACGAGGCCCCCGCACCGGCATGGTGCGGGGGCCTCGTGGTGCATCGGGGGCATCCCCGATGCGGTGCGGTATCAGAGCGAGTACGCCAGACGCGCGTACAGGAACCGGCCGTTGAAGCCGAACGGCGACAGCCCCGAGAAGCGGAAGACGCCGAAGGTGCCCTGACCACCGTAGCCCGTGGCTACGTCGCCCAGATCGGTGATCTGGTCGGGATACACGTCGAAGACGTTGTCCGAACCCAGCGTGAGGGTGGCCCGCTTGAGCAGCTTGTACGAGGCGCTCACGTCGGTGATGACCTTCGCGCTCAACTCCACGTCCGGGACCTGCCGCGCTGTGCCGGTGGCGAGCAATTGCCGCCCCGTCACCTCACCGAACCGCTGCCCGCGCAGGGTAAAGGTGAAATCCTTGATGTCCCACGTGCCGTTGAGCACCAGATTGTTGCGCGGCTGTCCCACCTCGATGCGTCCGCGCTCAGCGCGACCGAACAGCGTTTCGTTCAGGTTACCCAGCTGCGGCGGCGTGTTCACCACCACGCGCGTCACCTTGGTCTGGTTCTGATTGTAGCCGGCCGTGAGCCGCACCACGCCGTTCGCCTTGAGGTCCAAGCCGTAGTTGACCACCACATCCAGGCCATTGGTGCGCGTGTCGATGGCGTTCGTGAAGTAGCGACCACCGCCAATGCCGGTGAGCCCGTTCTGGGCGAAGAAATTCACGATGCCCGTGCCAATGAAGTTCTCCGACAGCACGATGCGGTCACTGATGGCGATGTTGTAGTAGTCCGCCGTGACGGTGAGGCTCTTGTTGGGCTGGAGCGTGATGCCGGCACTCAGGTTCACCGAGTTCTCGGGCTTGAGGTCCGTGGCGCCCAGCAGACGCGCCTCACGGCTGGCCACCGGCAGCGTCTTGATGTCTACCGGCAGGCCGTTCACGAACGTGGTGGCCGTGGACGTGAAGAAGCTCTGCTGCAGCGACGGCGCCCGAAAGCCGGTCGAGGCGGCACCACGAATGGCAAACTGCTCCACGGGGGCAAAGCGTGTGGTGAACTTGCCCGTCGCCTGCGATCCGAAGTCGCTGAAGTTCTCGAAACGCGCCGCGGCACCCACGAGCCACTTCTTGGTGATGTCGCTTTCGACGTCCACGTACGCGGCAACGGCGGTACGCGACTGGTCGGTAGCGTCGGTGGGCGAGAATCCGGGAAACACCTGCGACCCCACCAGCGCGATCGTCGTCTGGCCAGCGGCGTTGCGCACCGGTGCTCCGTTGATGTCGAGCACCGGGACGCGACCGTTGATGTACGACGCCTCTTCGCCCTGCTCGATGCGGTAGTTCTCCCAGCGGAATTCGGCGCCGCTCGAGAGGCGCACCGGCTTGCCGGCGGCACTCACTTCACGCGTGACGTCGAAGTTCGTGAGCGCCTGCGCGAAGCCGAGGGTGCCGGCATCGAACACCGTCGGGCTGTTGAGCCCCATCGAGGCGTTGTTGGAGTTGGACACCGTGATGCCGAACTCGTTCATGCCGAACACTTGGCTCAGGTCCCAATCCCACCCCTTGGCCGTGCCTTTGGCACCACCCCCCGCCGAGAAGTCCGTGATGTCGCTCTCGATGTTGGGAAGGAACCCGTTGGGATACAACCGCGCGACCACCTGCGCCGTCTGGATGGGGCGCCGGAAGAAGCCCGTGGACCGCCCGTCGCGGCGGCCAAACGATCCGAACCCGTACAGCTGCAGGTTCTCGCTCACATTGTGCGCCGCGTTGACCATGCCCACCACGTCGGCGGTTGCGGCATCGCCCGACCAGTGCGTCAAGCGGTTGGCCGTGGATTCGCGCGGATCCCCCGTGGGAAACTGCTGCCGGGGATCCTGGAAGCTCCGGTTGGTCATGGCGCGATTGCGCCACTCGATGCCGGCGTGCAGGTAGCTGCCGTTGCCCCAGGTCACCGCCTGATCGGCCGACGCGGTCGTGTTGGTCCCATCGTTCCGCTGGCCGAGTCCTTCCACGTCGGTGTTGAACTGCCCCGTCTGAATGGAGGCGCCGCCCGCCGTGGCACCCTTGAGGATGATGTTGATCACGCCCGCGATGGCGTCCGAACCGTATTGCGCGGCGGCGCCGTCGCGCAGGATCTCGATGCGGTCAATCATGGACGCAGGAATGGCGTTGAGGTCCACCGCCGAGGTGCCGCGCCCCACCGTCCCGTTGTTGTTGATGAGCGCGCTCGTGTACCGCCGCTTGCCGTTCACCAGCACGAGCGTCTGGTCCGGGGCCAAGCCACGCAGCGTGGCGGGGCGTACATGGTCCGTGCCATCGGCGACGGCGGGGCGCGGGAAGTTCAACGACGGGGCGGCCGCCTGCAGCATCTGCGCCGTCTCGACGCGACCCGTCGACCGCAGGTCGGCGGTGGTGATGACGTCCACCGGGACGGGGCTGCTCACGAGCGTACGCTCACCACCACGCGACCCGGTCACGGCGACCGCCTCCAGCTGCGTGGTGGACTTGGCCAGCACGAAGTTCTTGGTGACCGTACGTCCCGCTTCCACCACCACGGTGTCCACGCGGCCGGCGTAACCCAGCATGCGCGCGCGCAGTTCGTACCGGCCCGGGCGCAGCGTGAAGCGGTAGCTGCCGTCGGCCCTGGTGATGGCACCGATCTGCGTACCGGTCACACCAATCGATGCCCCCTGGAGCGCCTCGCCGCTCTCCGCCACCGTCACCTTGCCCTCTACCGTGCCCGTCCCCTGAGCCTTCAGCGCGAGAGGAGACGCAAGCAGGGACAGCGCAGCACACGCTGTCGTGACAGCATACCAACGTCGGACACATCGCATGGCGGGATCTCCGTGAGGGTAACGGATGGACCGGGTGGTCCACAGAAGGGCTAATCTCCCGCTTTTCGGGCCGAGCCGCAACAAGAGGCACGCCAGACGGTTTGCCATGGGACGAAATGCGGGGCGCCATCCCCGGCATATATGTGACCGCGCGTTGACGGTCCCGTGACAGTCGGTCGCGCCGCTGAGATATGGCCGTCGCACACTCCCACCTGATGCCACGCCTTCTCGTTTGCACCGACAGCTTCCCGCCCCAGCTCAATGGAGTGAGCGTCGTGACGGCCAGCATGGTGACCGGTTTGACCGCGCGCGGGTGGGACTGCGCAGTGCTGGCGCCCGCCTACCCCCCGACGCTCTGCGCGGCGCTTTCCGAGCCACCTGTCCTGCGCCGTTTCTCGATATCGTCTCGCGCCCTGCCGTCGTACCCGGCGGTCCGACTCGCGTGGCCCCCCCTGCGGTTGGCGCACCGCATCATCCGGGACTTCCGTCCCGATCTGGTCCACTGCGCCACCGAATTCACCGTGGGGTGGGCCGGTCTGCGCGCGGCTCGCGCGTACGACGTACCGGTGGTGACCACGCATCACACGGACTTCTCGCGCTACTGCGATGCCTACGGCGTGCCGTTCCTGCGTCCGGTCGTGCAGCGCTGGCTCGGCGGCTTTCACCGGCGTGCGCAGCTTACGATGGCTCCGTCCACCACGGTCGAGCGCACGCTGCGCGCGATGCACGTTGGGCACACGGCCGTCTGGGGCGGAGGCGTGGATACCACGCATTTCTCGCCACGACACTTCTCGCTGCTGAGCCGCCATCGCTTTGCCATGGGTGCCGACTTCACCTTCCTGCATGTGGGCCGGCTCGCCCCCGAGAAGAACGTGGAGTTCGTGCTCGACGCCTTCGAGCATGTGCGCGTGCGCTTTCGCGAGCGTCGACTGCGCCTCATCATCGCCGGGGCCGGGCCGATCGAACGACGACTGCGGCAACGGGCCGGCGACGACGTGATCTTCCTGGGGGCCGTCGATCGGGTGCGCGACCTGCCCGCGCTGTACGCGAGTGCCGACGGATTCGTCACCGCGTCGGAGACCGAAACGCTCGGGCTGGTGGTGCTCGAGGCCATGGCGTCAGGGTTGCCCGTGGTGGCCTGTGACGCAGCTGGCGTGGGCGAGCATCTCGAACATGCGCGCAACGGACTCGCCTTTGCGCCGGGTGACATGAACGGCTGCGTGTCGGCCATGTCGCGTCTGGTGGCCGACGCCTCGCTGCACGAGCGACTGCGCGTCGGTGCCCGCGCGTCGGCCGAGTCCCTGTCCACCGATCGGGCACTGGATCAGCTGGATGCCCTGCTGCACAAGGTCATGGCTGCCGCCGCCGTCAGCTGTGGACCGTCAGCCTCGCCGCTGGTGATGACCCCTGCACGGTGAGATAGTCGTCGAACAACCGATCCCAGACGGCATCCCACGTGCACGCTGCCGAATGCTTGAGCGCCGCCTCACGGCGCAGATGGAGCGGCGTGCGATCAT
Source organism: Gemmatimonas sp. (assembly GCF_027531815.1). Lineage (NCBI taxonomy): Bacteria > Pseudomonadati > Gemmatimonadota > Gemmatimonadia > Gemmatimonadales > Gemmatimonadaceae > Gemmatimonas > Gemmatimonas sp. The sequence goes on from NZ_JAPZSK010000008.1 coordinate 20,345, forward strand.
CGGTCAGCTGGGTCAGCAGAGAGGCGACCGCCGCGGCATCACCAGGCGGCGCCACCCACCCTCGATCGGGGAGCAGCACTTCGCGTGTCGGCGCGACGTCCGCGCCGATCACCGGCGTGCCCGACGCCATGGCTTCCAACATGACGTTGCCGAAGGTGTCGGTGGTGCTGGGGAACAGCAGGACATCGGCGCTTGCGTACGCCTCGCTCAGCGCAGCGCCCTCGAGGCGACCGGTAAAGGTACTCCCCTCCGGCGCACGGGATCGCGCAGACACATCACACGGCCCATCGCCAACCACCAGGAGTCGCACGGCCCCCGGTCTGGCGGCAGACGTCAGCCGCACCGCGTCGAGGGCAACGTCCACCTGTTTTTCGGCGGCGAGGCGCCCCACGTAGGCCGCCACGAGGGTGCCGTCGTGCGCCCCGATGGCCGCGCGAAATGCCGCCGATCGATAGCGGGGAGAAAAGCGGTGGCCGTCGACTCCGCGCGTCCATACGGTGCAGCGCTCGAATCCCTCGGCTTCCACCTCCCGCACGATGGCCGCGGTGGGGCAATACGTGCGACGACCGCCGTTGTGAAACCAGCGCAGGTAGGACCACCCGGGTCGCGCGAGAAGGCCCATACCGTAGTGCGCCGCGTACGCGGTGAAGCTGGTGTGATACGATGACACGAATGGGACATCGAGCGCTCGCGCCGCACGACGACCCGCCAACCCCATGCCGAACTCCGTCGCGGCATGGACGAGCGTTGGTTGGAACTCGCGAAGGCGCGCCATGACCGCGGACTGCCGCGGCCACGACAGGCGCAGCTGCGGGTAGGCTGGGAACGCGCGTCCCGGTGATCGCACGACATCCATGGCGTCGTGGGCGCCCGGTTCGTCGGTGGTGAACACCAGAACCTCACCGCCGCGCTCCCGCAGGGCGGTCGTCAGACGGTCCAGGGTGCGCGCCACCCCGTTCACCTGCGGGCTGAAGGTGTCGGAGAAGAGTGCGAGCCGCACACCCGCCATGCGGCCGGCGCACCGTAGCGACGCGGCATTCACCGTCGCAGGGACGCGTACAGGGCGAAGAGGCGGTCGAACACGTGCGCCCAACTGTGCTCCGCCACGGCATAGCCGTGCGCGCGAGCACCGAGCACCGTCAGATCCGACCCGAGCAGGCACGCCGCCGCGTGCACCAGGGAGGTCGCGTCTCCCGGTTCGTAGCAGAGGCCGGCACCGCTCTTCGCCACATGTTCCGCCACACCACCGCGGTTGACGCTCAGGACCGGTGTGCCGCAGGCCATGGCTTCGACGGCGGCCAGGCCGAAGGTCTCCGCCGGCCCGGGAGCCACGTACAGGTCGGCCGCGGCCAGCAGTGCCGCCAACTGCGTCCGGTCGCTCACGAAGGGCTGAAACAGCACGCGCCGCGCGTACGGGTGTGCCCGCAGCCTGGCCGCGTCGGGGCCCGCGCCCACCAGCATCAGTCGGGCGCCCGTCTGCGCCTCCACGCGACTCCAGGCGTCGAGCACCACGTCGAGCTCCTTCTCGCGCGCGAACCGGCCGGCGAAGACGGCGAGCGGCGCGTCGGGGAGGCCAAGGTGCGCCCGCAACGCCCACCCTGTGGGGCGTCGCGCCGGCGTGAACGTGTCGACATCCACCCCCAGCGGGACACGCTCCACGCGCCCGAAGCCGTTGGCCTCGAGTTCGCGCTTGCCGCTCTCGGTGGCCACGATGGCCACGGCGCACCGTCGCGCAATCTGGCGCAGGTACCGCCAGACGAGGGGCGTCACGTGCGGGCGGAGCGATGCCGGCGTGACGTTCGAGACGACACGGGCCACGTCGGTGTGATGGAAATACGCCAGCGGCACAGGCGTGTGCCGCACCGCCTGGTGCACCAGCCAAGGCACAAGGAAGGGACTCCCGATTTCGATCAGATCGGGCTGTTCGTGCCGAATGACGCGTGCGATGGAACGGGAGGCGAGCAGGAAGCGGTAGGGGCGATGACGGGGAATGGACGGGCCGCGCATCCGCACGAAGCGGACACCCGATGCATCGTCGATGGCATCTTCATTGCCGGGGACGAGCACCACCTGCCGCAGCTGACGACGCGCGGCCACGTATCGTCCTTTCTCGAGCAGGTAGGTGCGGATGCCGCCACTGGTCTCGCCAAACCACTCGGTGGCGTCGAGCACCGTGAGCTCCGCATCGGGGCGCGGGTTCGCCGGCAACTCGGCGGTGGCCAGGTGCAGGCGGCGTGGCGCCGCAGCAAGCCCAGAGGTAAGTGGAACGCTGGTCATGCGTCAGCGCAGGATCGGGAACGCTGTCATCAACGCAATGGCCTGCCCTACGACCACGTCTCCCGGGTAGTGCACACCCAGCATCACCCGCGAGAAGCCCACCAGCCCCGCCACCACCAGCAAGGGAACAGCGCAGGTGGGGAAGGCCGTGGCGAATCCAATGGCCACCGCCATGGCGGCGCAGGAGTGACCGCTGGGGAAGGAGAAGCGATCCGGAACCTCCACCAGCGACGTGAACGTCGGTGCCGTCGACGGCCGGGGACGGCCCACGGTGCGTTTCACGATCTGCACGACGAGATGCGACCACCCCAGCAGCAGCAGCGTACGCCAGCAGAGGCGCAGGTCGACGGCGGGAAAGAGCAGCGCCAGCACCGTGAGACCGATGCTGGCGCGCGCACCCCCGAGATGCGTGATGCAGGACCAGAAGGTGCGGGCGGCGCTGCCGCTGCCCGGTGACAGGCACAGCCGGGCGAAGATCGCGCGATCACTCGCGTCGAGACGCTGAATCCATGGAGGCATGGTCGACAAGCTCGACCCGCTTCGGCACGGCGGCGTGTTGACCCGGCAACGGCTACGTAAAGGGACGCCGACGGCTGTGTCATGCCGTCGGCGACTCAGCGCATCAGCAGCTCACGCACCGGTGGTTGTTCTTCGCGCCCATCCCTTCGAGCAGCTTGATCGTATCGAGGTAGGGCGAGGTGCGCTGCACCGGGCCGTTGGCCATGTCCACGGTGGTTTGCCCGGAGCGCGCCACCAGCGTGGGGTCGGCACCCTTCGACACCAGGTACAGGATCATGGCGTTGTCACCGCGCGCGGCGGCGTGGTGCAGCGGGGTGTAGCCGGCGAAGTCGCGCGCGTTCACGTCGGCGCCCAGCTCTTCCACCAGGAACTTCACGCTTGGCATCCAGCCATCGGTCACGTGACGGTGGTCGTTGGCAGCAAACCCGGTACCGTAACCCACGCCGGCCGCCGCATGAATGGGCAGGATGCCAAGGCCGCCGACCGGTACAGGAGGCAGCCCCGACGGATCAGCGGCGGGTGCCGTCGCGCCACCACGCCGTACTCGTGCCGGTGGTTTGATGGTGCCGACTTTGGGATCGGCACCGGCGGCCAGCAACAGCTTCATGGCCGCCACGTCGGTCGCATACGCGGCGCGCAGAAACGGCGTGGCCCCGTTGAAGTCCACGCCCAGGTTGTCGCGATTGTAGGTGGTGTACCAGAGGGAACGCGACAGACGGGCATTGGGATCGGCCTTGGCCGCAAGGAGTGCCTGCATGACCTCGAGATACGTGGCCTTCTGCTGCAGCTGAAACGCCGGCTGCGGCGTGCGGGTGCTGGGCGCCCACTCCTTGTTGAGCACCCCGAACAGCGGTCCCGCACCGGCGTCGCTGTACAGGTTGGGGTTGGCGCCGCGGCGCACGAGCACCATGGCCAGGTCGTAGTGGCCATTGATGGTGGCCATGAGCAGCGGGCTCGTATGGTCGCCCAGGCTCACCTGGTTGATGTCGGCACCGCCGTCGAGGAGCGCTTCCGTGGTCTCGATTTCTCCCTCGCGGACCGCCAGCAGCAGCGCGGAGAGTCCACCCTGCCGCCCCATGAGCTCGTTGTAGGCCGGGTTGTCATCATCGAGGCCACGACCGCCCTGCGCGGCGAGTCGCGCCTCCTCCGCTGCTGTGGCATCGCGCACGCCGGCGATGGCCTGCGCGGTTGCCTCGGCCCGCTCGACGTCACGGGACGCCTTGACGGCGGCCTGCACCTGCTCGGGGCTAGGCATCCAGTTGGGGTTGTTCGCCTGTCCCTGCTTCTCCCGCAGTTGCTGCAGCATGGCGTCGCGCCGCATCTTGGCCTGCCGATCCTGCGCGGCGCTGGCCATGATATCCATGGTGCGCGCCGCCAGTGCGGGGTTGGCACCGGCCTTGAGCAGCATTCGCACCGCCTCGGTGCGGCCACGGCCGGCGGCCAACATGAGCGGGGTCTGGTTCCACCCCGGCTCCAGGGCGTTCACATCGGCCCCCGCCTTGAGCAGCGCCGACACCGAGGCCGGTACACCGGCCAGCGCGGCGAGATGCAGCGCGGTTACGCCTTCCGACGTCGTGGCCCGCACGTCGGCTTTGGCCGCCAGCAGCTGGCGCACAATGGCCGCGTGCCCCGCGGCGCTGGCCACATGAAGGGGCTGATACGCCCCCACGCGCGTGGTTGCCGCCAGCGGGGCCTTCGCACGCAGCAGGAGGGCACTCATGACGGAGTCGCCGCGCTGCGCCGCCCAATGCAGGGCGGTCATGCCGTCCCCTTGCGCCACGCTGGCGCTGACGCCCCTGGCCAGGAGGGCGCGTACCGTCGCGAGATCGCCCTGCATGGCGGCATCGGCCACGGGCGCGGCCGCCGGTTCGGCCGACACCGACCATTGCCTCCCGTGGTGCGCGTCGGGGGCGAGCGGGGGCGCGATGCCGGGACCCAGTAACACCAGCGGCAGCAGCGCCGCACTCACTCCGTGCCTCATGTGCTCCGTGCCTCCCCGCCTCAGAAGGTGAACTCGCCGGTGCTGTCGCCGAACGTCTGCAGGTCGTCCATGCCCATGCGATGCAGGAGACTGAGCATGGCGTTGGCCATGGGTGTGCCGTCGGGGGCCTTGAGGTGCTGGTTGCCGGACGCGACGCCATGGCCACCGCCGAGGAAGATCAGCGGACAGCGGCGATGGTTGTGCGTGTTGCTGTCCGACATGGGCGAGCCGTAAATGATCGTCGTGCGATCGAGGAGCGGCACGTCGCCATCCATCGTCGTCCGGAGCTTCTCCAGCAGGTAGGGCAGGAGGCTCACATGGTACCGGTTGATCTCGGCGAACTCCTTCACGCGCGCCGGATTGTTGCCGTGGTGCGAGGCCGGGTGGAAGCCGGTCATGACCCCGCTGTCCGGGTACACACGCGCCGAGGCGTCGCGCCCCATCTTGAAGGAGAAGACGCGCGTCATGTCGGCCTGCAGCGCCAGCACCTGCAGGTCGAACATCAGCTTCACGTGATCCCCGAAGCTGTCCGGCACGCCGGCAGGAGCACCGGCCAGTTCACGCTCCTCGCCCGACTGGTTTCGCGCTTCCACCTGCTGGATGCGCCGCTCGATCTCGCGAACGTGCTCGAGATACTGCCCCATGCGCTGGCGGTCGGCGGTGCCGAGTTCGCGATTGAGTTGCGCGACCCGTCCGGTGATCCAGTCGAGAATGCTGCCGGTGCTGCGATTGCGAGCCGCGCGCTCTTCCGGCGTGCCGCCCGCCCCGAACAGCTGTTCGAACGCCACCCGTGGGTCGCGGATCATCGGCAGCGGCTCCGTCGGAGAGCTCCAGCTGATCGAGTCCGTATACATGCAGGAATAGCCGTACGCACACCCGCCCGCACGGTCGAGCGGCTCGATGCACAGCTGCATGCTGGGAATGGGCGTAGCCTGTCCGAAGCGCTGGGCGTACAGCTGATCCAGCGACGTGCCGGCAAAGATGTTCGACCCCTCGGTTTGCGTGGGGTGCGACTGCGTGAGGAACACCGCACTCGACCGGAAGTGATCACCCCCGATCTCTTCCGGCTTGTACGCCTCCGCCATGCGCACATCGGTGTTGCTGATGATCGTGAGATATTTGCGCCACGGTTCGAGCGGCGAGAGCGACGTCTTGCTGAGATCGAAGGCGCGTCCGGTCGTGGGCGGCGACCAGAGATGCTCGGTGAGCCCGAAGGGCGCGCACCCGGCCGCCCCGTGCACCATTTCCAGCGCCAGCAGGCGCGTGGGGTTGGCGGCATGGCCGATGCGCCCCATGGCGTGCACCGGCATCATGGCCTCGAGATAGGGCAGCGCCACCATGGTGCCCATTCCCTTGAGGAACGTACGTCGTGGCAGCGGCTGGCGGAGGAGGTTGGCCATGATGGGACTCAGCGATGGAGTGAGGCCGCGCCGGAGGCGCCGCTTTCGACAGTGGGAGACGACTCGATCTTCTGCATGCGGAAGGCGGGACTCTTCACGACACCCATGATGTACGCCGACATGCGGTGCTGCTGGCGCCCGGCGTCGCGCACAATGCGCCGCACACTGGGCATGTCGGTGGCTTCCATCCGACGGCCCACCGCATACGCCATGAGGTTGCGGGTGAAGGTGCGCATGAGCGCCTCCTCCCGCCGCAGCAGCGCCGTTTGCAGTTGCACGGCGTTGGAGGCGGTGCTGCCGTCCCAGAGATCGCCCCTCGAGTCGATGGGCATGCCGTTGTCGCGCAGCCGCACCTTGCCCGTCGCGTCGTACTGCTCGAGCGCCAGGCCAATGGGGTCCATCATCTTGTGGCAGCTGCTGCACGAGGGGTTCTTGCGATGCTGCTCCATGCGCTCGCGCACGGTGAGCGGACGGCCCCCATCGGTGCCGGGCGTGGCCTCGAGGTCTGGCACCCCTGGCGGTGGCGGCGGCGGCGGGCTGTTGAGCAGCACTTCCATGACCCACTTGCCACGGTCCACCGCCGAGGTGCGGGTGGCGTGCGAGGTGAGCGTGAGGATACTGGCGTGCGAGAGCAGCCCGCGACGCGTTGCGTCGGGATACGACACGCGGCGGAAGGCTGGCCCCACCACCTGCTTCATGCCGTAGTGCTGCGCCAACCGTTCGTTCACGAAGGTGTAGTCGGCGCGATACAGGTCGAGCACCGGTCGGTCCCGCCGCACGAGATCATCGAAGAACAACTCGGTCTCGCGGCGCATGGCCGTGCGAAGCTGTTCGTCGAAGTCGGGATACTGTCGAATGTCCGGGGTGACCACGTCCAGATCGGGCAGCCGCAGCCACTGCGCCGCGAAGCGGGTCGAGAGCGCGTGGGCGCGCGGGTCGGCCAGCATGCGCTTCACTTCGCGCTCGAGACCACCCGGTTGGGACAGCGCGCCACGAGCCGCCACGGTGAGCAAGGCGTCGTCGGGGGGCGCAGACCAGAGGAAAAAACTGAGTCGCGACGCCAGATCGATATCACGCAACGCGTACCGCCCGCTTTTCGGCGCGGTGCTGGGGGCACGCTCGAAGCGGAAGACGAAATCGGGGCTCGCCAGCATGCCCTCGAGCGCCAGGCGCACGCCCTGTTCGAAATTGCCGCCGCGTGTCCGCTCGGCGTCGTACAGCGCCATGAGTCCCCCACGATCCTCGTCCGTGAGTGGGCGGCGATATGCCTGCGTGCCCAGCCGGTTGACGATCGACAGCGCGCACGGCCGCTCCGCCGCGGCGGTCGTGGGGTGACAGCTGAACAGCCGGCGCCGAATGTGCGAATCGCTCACCCCGCTCGGCGCATAGGGCCCCGTGATGGTGAGCTCACGCAAGTGCGGCAGCAGCGTAAAGCCGTACGCCACGGCGTTGGAGGTGCTGTTGAGCGAGTACTTGAGTGGCGAAATGAGATCCTGCACGACGCCCTGAAAGCGCGGCGGCACGAACGCGGCCGACACCTTGTGCGGCCCGGCGGTGACGCGCACCGGTGGGGCACCCTGCGCCACGCCGTTCGGATCGGAGGCGTGCATGAACCGGTCGATCTCTACCAACGCCACGCGCTCGCCGTCGATCGCGATTTCGAGCGCCTCCCCGCGGGCGAGACCGCCCGCGAACGCGCCCGTGGTCTCGTGGAAGAAGTTGACACCGAAACGATACTCCCCATCGGCCGGGAAGAGGTGGGTCACCACCATGCCGCCGCGGGTCCCGAACGGTGCCCCTTCCACGTGCGCCGTCTGCGACGCCAGCTTCGGCATGGTATAGGTCGTGGCGCCGGCGCTGGCGCGCGGATTACCCACGGCGAGCCAGCTGATGTCGCCGGCCGCGCGCAGATAGGCACCGAGCAGCGTGGGCGAAAGCGCCTGCACATCGGCAATGTTGTCGAAGTTGTCGCTCTTTGTATCGGGGGGCAGATACTGTGCCGCATCGATTTCCACCCCCAGCAGCTGCTTCACCGCCGCCTGATACTCGGCCCGATTGAGTCGCTGAAAAGTGCGGCGGCCGGGATCGGGATCGATGGTCGCCACCGAATCGAGGCGCGTTTCGAGCTCCATCACGAGCGCGTCGAGCGTATCGCCCACCGGACGCGCCGACCCCACCGGCGGCATCATGCCGGTGCGCAACTTGGCCACCATGCGCTCGGCGATATCGGCCTGGGCGAACGGCGACGCGACGTCGAAGCGCGACAGGGTGAGGTTGCCGCGCTTCATGGTGTCGTTGTGGCACTTGCCGCAGTACTGCTTCACGACCCCGTTGAGCGCCGCCGGCGCGAGCCGGGCGGGCGCGCGCGTCGTGCCGGCCCGGCGGAGTACGGGATGAATGGCCGCCGGATTGCGGGGCGCTGCGCCAGCAGCTTCGGGGCGAGGGTTGGGACGCGCGATGCCGGGGGGAGGGGACAGCAGGGCAACGGAAAGCGTCACAGCCAGCGCGGACAGCATCTTCATGCCGCACCTCAGTACGTGATGTCGCGAAAATCGACTTTGCAGCGCCTACCTGTAGAGGGAAGGTGCGGGGTGGAGGGACAGGGCGCAAGAAACCCGCAATCGGACGCAGCGGTATGGGGCAAAGACCGCCCCTCCATTGACGGACCGGCCACCGATCCGGAAGTTCCTGTCCCATGACCGCCTCCCCCCACACCTTGCTGCCGATCGTGCTTGCGAGCGCGGTGCTCTCCCTAGCCGGGGCGACGCTCGACGCTCAGCCCCCAGTGGGTTCGCCGCCGCCCGCCAAAGCCGCGCCAGTGGTGCCCGCCGCGGTACCCGACAGCACGCGGCAGGCCATTGAATCCTTCGCCAAGCTGCAGCTCGCGCTGAACGGGCTGCGCGACCGGGAGCAGGCCGAATTGGCGGAGCCGCGCAACAAGAAGGTGGAAACACAGGCCGAGCTTCGCACCAAACACCGGGCGCTCCGCGCGGATACGCTCAAGGCGCACGGGTTCACGCCGGCGCAAGTCAGCGCCATGACGTTGCGGTTGAGTGGCGACGACGCTCTGCGCGCCCTCTTTGAGTCCACGATGGAGCGGCTGGCCAAGTAGCCGCTCCATCACGTGGGATACGTGGGGGCGTTACTTGTCGCTGTCGAGGATGGCCGCCGCGCGTGCAGCCACGTCCGCCCAGTGTGCCTGAAGCGTGGGTGAGGTGGCGGCGCTGGCAAAGCGGCGCGCATCACTCTGGACGGAGCGCAGCTGTGCCCGGGCGAGCGCCGGCAGGTCGCTCTGCGGCACGCTGGGAGCGGAGACGAACGGGGTGTAGCGAGCCGCTTGCCCCCCGCCGAATCCACCACCGCCCGGTCCCGAAGCTGGAGCCGCTGCGGGCGGGGCAATGAGCGCCTCCAGTCGCTGCAGATAGACCCGCTGCAGCGCGCGCCGATGCGCATCGGCCCGCGCCCCGGGGAATAGCGCCCGCCGCAGGTCGGTCATGTACTCCGCCAGCGGATAGGCGTTGCCAGCGTCGTACCGCTCGGCTTCCGCGAGCCGGCCGAGCCGAGCGGGGGAGAGGAGACTGCTGACGACGCCGGCGGCGCGTGTGCCGACCACGTTCGACGGGCCGATGCGGGTGATGATGCTGGTGGGGGCCAACCACTCCGGGGCGTCGAAGATCTGATTGCCGATGAACGTGAGGGCCGCCTTCTGCCGTGCGCTTGGTACCACGCGAAACACCGCGCCGGGTTGCTCCGCGACCTTGAGGTCCACCTCCACGCCGCCGACCACGGTGGCCACGTGGTTGATGTTGCCGAACCAGCGCCCCACGGTTTCCTCGTACAGCTCGCGGAGTTCGGTGAAATCGGCGCCCGGGGTCGCTGTCCACGCCGCCAGGTTGGGCAGGACGCGCTTGTAGTTCGCCGTGGAATAGGTGGTGGCCTTGAGCGGATCGTCGCCAAGGTCCTCCGTCTGGTTGCGCGGATCACCGGCGGCGAGCTGCTGCGACGCGAAGCGATAGGGGAACGGGCCGCTCTGCTGCGTCAGCCACCGATTGAGTATGACGCGTTCTGCCTCGGCGGTAGGGGCGTTCGTCACCCGATAGCCCCAGTTGATGGCGAAATCGTCGAACGGACCAACGCGTCGGATGAAGTCCTTGGGCTGGAGCCCGTCACCCGGCTGCGCCACGTAATTCTGGCGCGCGTAGTCCATGATGGTGGCACTCACGCCGTACACGCGCGTGAAGCTCGGGCTGCGCAGCGAGTCCACCGGGAAGGAGGCCGACGCAATCATGTTGTGCTGCAGCCCCAGCGCGTGGCCGATCTCGTGGGTGATGACCTGACGCATCGTCTCGCCCATGAGCTCCTCGGGAATGTCGAGCGAGCGGGCCGCCGGGTTGGCGGCTCCGGTCTCCATAATGAGCCAGTTGCGGTAGGAGCGCATGTGGTTGTGGTACCACGTGATCTCGCTGTTGATGATCTCACCAGAGCGCGGGTCGTGGGTGTGCGGCCCGGTGGCGTTGCGCACGAGACTCGCGGCCCAGCGCACGATGCTGTAGCGCGCGTCATCCATGTCGAAATCGGGATCGTCGGCCTTGGACGGCGCATCCCGCGCGATGATGGCGTTCTTGAAGCCCGCCTTCTCGAACACCTGCTGCCAGTTCTCCACCCCTTCCTTCACATAGCGCCTCCAGCGCATGGGCGTTGCCGGATCGAGGTAGTAGATGATGGGCTTGACCGGCTCTACCAGTTCGCCGCGGGCGTAGGCCGCGGGATCCTTGGGTTCGAGGCGCCAGCGGGTAATGAACTCCTCCCGCTCCGCCTTCTGCACATCGAGCCCGTAGTTCACGCGGGCCACCGAGAAGTAGCCCACGCGCTCGTCGGCAAACCGCGGACGCATGGGAACCTTGGGGAGGAGCACGAGGGACTGCCGTGTCTCCATCGTGACCGTGGCGCCGTCCGCATCGCTCGGCGGGGTGGCGGCGTCGAAGGTCTGCACCTGCCGGACTTCGATGTTGATGGGGAAGCCGCGCATGCCGGCGATGTAGCTGCGCGCCGGATCGAAGCGACGCACACCGTAGGCCCGACGCTGCGCCGCGTCCAGTCCCGACGTGGCCGGGGTGTCGTTGCCGAAGAACTCCGTGACATCCACCACGTACGACGTACTGTCCTTGCCGTACGCGGCAATGGGGAAAGCGCCGATGATGGCGGGATAGTTGTTCTGCGCCACGCTCCGGGCAATGGGCAGCGAATCGTCAGCCACGGCACCGGTGCTGATGCTCTTGAGCAGCACCCGATCGTTCGCGCGTTCCCAGCGTACGAGTCGCTCGACCAGCGAACTGCCGGCGCTGAGAAACCCACCGGCACCGGCCGGCACCCCCGACACGCGGGACACCATGAGGAAGTCACGGCCGGCCAGCGAGTCGGGTACCTCGAAGAACCAGCGGTCGTCGACCCGATGCACGGTGATGCTTCCACGATCGGTACGCGCGCGTGCCGTGATCACCTGGGCGTAGGGCCGTGGTCCGCGGCGGGCGCCGGCGGCCGATTCCGGCGCGGTGCCTCCCGTTGCGGGCGGCTGTGCGGCGGCTCCCGGTGGCGCACCCTGCGCCATCACGGCACTCGCGACGGTACACAGCGCAAGTGCGGCACCGGAAATCGGCGCGAACGAAAAGGTTCTGGAAATCGGCATGTGAGACGAGGGTGGCGGGAACTTCGGGAATGGGGCACGATGTAAAATACTGGTGACGGCCGCAGCATTCGCGTGGTAGAGCGGAACGGCCCAACGCCGCAGCACCAGCGGCAATTCTCCATGTTCGCCCGCGAGCCGATCCGTGCCCAGTGCTTCCCTCGTGATTGCTACGTACAACTGGCCTGAGGCGCTCGATCTGGTCCTGCGCAGTGTGCGTGCCCAGCGCCAAATGCCGACCGAGGTGCTCGTGGCCGACGACGGATCCGGCGAGGCCACGCGGCACGTGGTGACGGCACACCAGACGGATTTCCCCGTGCCCTTGCTGCATGTGTGGCATGAAGATCGGGGCTTTCGCCTGGCCGCCATTCGCAACGAGGCCATTCGACGGGCATCGGGCGACTACATCATTCAGATTGACGGGGACATGGTGCTGCATCCGCGCTTCGTCGCGGCGCACGCACGCTTTGCCCAACGCGGGGCCTATGTGCAGGGGAGTCGGTGCCTCCTGGGGCCGAACCTCACGCAGGCATTGCTGCGCGACCGACAGCATGCGGTGGCGTGGTTCGCGGCCGACTTGCGCAACCGGCAGAACGCCTGGTATCTGCCATGGCTGGCCCCGTTCGTCCGCGGTCCGCGGGACCCGAACCGACGTACCCGCGGGTGTCATATGGCATTCTGGCGGGACGACCTGTGCCTCGTGAATGGCTACGACGAAAGCTTCGTGGGCTGGGGCCGCGAAGACAGTGAGCTGGCCGCGCGGCTCATCCACAGCGGCATTCGCCGACGCAACTTCAAGTTCGGCGCCGTGGCGTACCATCTGTGGCACGAGGAAGCGTGCCGTGGGCGGTTCAGCGTGAATGAAAGCCGCTACGAGGCCACGCTGCGGGAAAAACGCCGGCGCTGCCTGCACGGGCTCGTCGGCGAGTTCCCCGAGGCCGTCGTATAGCACACACCGGTGGCGTGCCGCCCATGGCGAGGGGACCGTTGAACGGCTAACGTTGCGCCATGCCTCGCTCTGGTCTTCACACCGTTGCCGGCCGCGCCCTCGCCGCACGTGGCGCAAGCGTCGTGCTGGCCGCGTCCGTCTCGCTGGTGGCGGGGTGTTATTCATACAAGCCACTGGCCGTCGCCAGCGTGCCGGCGCGCACCGAGGTGCGGTTGGTGTTCAGTGCGGAAGGGGCCAGGCAGCTGCGGGAGGCAGCCGGATTCGAGATGCGGCAGCTGGACGGCATCGTGGTGCGCACGCTGGCCGACACGGCCGTGCTCATGAAGCCATCCGCCCTCATCACGGTCGACGGGGATGAACTGCCGTGGCGTCGCGGCGATCTGCTGGTGCCCTGGCGCACCGTCGCGCAATCGCAGCAGCGCACCATCGACAAGCGGCGGAGCCGAGGCTTTGCGGCGGTCATGGGCGCGGTGTTCACCGGCGTGGTGTACTTCGCCCTCAAGAGCATCGCGGGTGGCGGCGGTGCCACCGCGCAATCGGGCGGCGGTGTCCCGGAGTGACCCCATGAACCTTCCCACCAACGCCGAACTCAACGCGATCGGTGTGCTGCGCCGTCGCCTCATCGAGGCGCGGGTGCTCGCGCCGGTGCTCGACGCCCTCGGCACCCGTTTCGGCCGCGACGAGGTGCTGGCGGTGGCGCGCGATGTCATCGTCGCGCTGGCGCACGAGCAGGGGGAGGAATTGGCGCAGGCGGTCGGCGGCTGTTCGCTCCGGCACTTCGAGGGCACGCTCGATCGCTGGCAGGCCGACGACGCGCTGCACATCACCGTGCGCGAGTCCGCCCCGGAACGATTCGCCTTCGACGTGACGCGCTGCCGCTACGCCGAGATGTACCGGGAGTTGGGCATCCCGGAACTCGGCGCCATTCTCTCGTGTAATCGCGACGCCGCGCTCATTGGCGGCTTCAATCCCGACGTGTCCTTTACGCGCACGCAGACCATCATGGGCGGCGCCTCACACTGCGACTTCGTGTACACCCTCACCCGCGCCACGCCACCCACGTCTTCCATCCGGACCGTGTGATGTACGAGATCCTGCTCAAGCTCCACAACGTGCTCGCCTGGCTGGTGCTCGGCACCGGTTTCTTCGTCATCGTGAAGGCGCTGGGCGCGCGCACCACCTGGAGTGTGCCGGAAACCGCCTGGGTGCGCCGCCTCACGCTGCTGGTGCACCTGCAGCTGGTGGCGGGGCTGGCGCTGTGGTTCGTCAGTCCGGCCGTTTCGGCGGCCCGATCGACCATGGGAGAGACCATGAAAGATGCGGCGCTTCGACGGCTCGTGGTCGAGCATCCCACACTCATGCTTGCGGCCGTGATCACCGCAACCGTGACCAGCGTGCTGGTGCGCAAGGCGGGGAGCAGCGAGGCCCAGGCGAAAAAGGCGCTGGTCGGCACCGCCGTGACGCTGCTGCTGGTGGCCGCCATGATTCCATGGCAGCGCCTGACCGGCAGCTGGACCTCGTGAGCAACGCCTCCTGACGGCCAGCGACTGGTTGTGGGGGTGGGATCCGACACCGGGCATCGTGTCGGTGTGGGCCAGCGGCGATGGACAGGTCACCGTGTGGCGTCGTGACGGCGACGGGCTGCTGTGCACGGAAACGGTGCCATTCCGCCCGTGGCTCCTGCTTGCGTCGCTCGACGCGCTGCGGGCGTCGGGGGGCTCGCATGCGGTGCGCCGCCTCGACGCCCCACCCGTACCGGGAGACGGACTCGCTGCCTGCGAACTGCAGGGGCCGGGCGCGCTGCGATGGCTCGTTTCGCACGATTCGTGGTCGGAGCTCGAACGGGTCGTTTGTCGCGGGGCCGCGCGCGGACTGGGGCGCCGCTGTACGCATCTGTCGCAGCTGCCGCGCGAGATGCGCCATGTGCTGCCGGCCGAGGAGCAGTATCTCGTGGCCAGCGGTCGTACGTACTTCCGGGGGCTGACGTTCGCGCAGCTGCGGCGCTTGCAGTTCGACCTCGAAACCACCGGGCTCGATGCGCGCACCGATCGCATCTTTCTCATCGCCCTGGGTGCCCCCGACGGCACGGTCGAGCTGCTGGAGGCGGAAGGCGAGGGCGATACCGCGGAAGCGGCGCTCATCGGCCGCTTCGTGCAGCGCGTTCGCGCGCTCGATCCCGACGTCATCGAGAACCACAACCTGCACGGATTCGATCTCCCGTTCCTGCGACAGCGCGCGCGACGGCTGGGGGTGCCGCTCTCGATGGGGCGTCTCGCGCACACCGATCTGGTGGAGCGCGCGGCCATGCGCGGCGTGGTTGCCGACGATGAGCGGCTGACCGGCGGCGGTGACCGTCGGGTACGGTATATCGTGCCCGGACGGGAATGCATCGACACGCTCGATGCGGTGCGCCGCTACGACTTTGCCGTGCGCGAGCTGCCAAGCTACGGCCTCAAGGCTGTGGCACAGCACTTTCGGGTTGCGGCCCCTGCCCGGGAACGCATTCGCGGCGATCGCATCCATGCCGTGTACCAGCGCGATCCCGCCCGCGTGCGACGTTACGCGAGCGCCGACGTCACCGAGGTCGCCGCCCTGTCCCGCCTCCTGGGGGGCGCCGCCTTCGCGCTCGCCGGCATGGCGCCACGTCGCTACGAACGGCTGGCCGACGCCGGACCGGCCACCGGCGTCATCGATCCGCTGCTCGTGCGTGCCTACCTGCGCGCGGGGCAGGCACTCCCCGCCTACGCGACCGGGGACGATACCGTGCACAGCGGCGCCGCCCTCCATCTCTTCACGGTTGGAGCGCTGCACCGGGTCGTGAAGGTGGATGTGGCCAGCCTCTACCCGTCACTCATGCGCGCCTATCGCATCGGCCCTGCGCGCGATCATCTGCAGGCACTGCTCACGCTCGTGGACGGGCTGGTGGAGCAGCGTCTGGCGGCCAAGGCGCGTGCCAAGGCCGCGGCGCCGCACTCCGACGAGCGATTCACCTACGAGGCGGTGTCGGCTGCCATGAAGCTGGTGGTCAATTCGGCCTACGGCTATCTCGCCGCCAGCGACGGACTCACCCGCTTTGCCGATGTGCATGCGGCCAACGACGTCACGCGGCAGGGACGGGAGACGCTGCGCCTCATGTGCCAGGCGCTGGCCCAGCGCGGGGTGGAACTCATCGAGGCCGACACCGACGGCGTGTACTTCGCCGTGCCCGACACGTGGAGCGAGGCCGACGAGCAGCGGGTGGTGGCCGAAGTCGCTGCCCTCCTGCCACCGCTCGTGCAGCTCGAGCTGGAAGGACGATATGCGGCGATGCTGTCGCACGAAGCCAAGAACTACGCGCTGCTGACCTCCGACGGGCGGTTGCTGCTCAAGGGCGTGGCGTTTCGTTCGAGTCGCGCCGAGCCGTTCGGGGAGGAGTTCCTGCGCGTGGCCATCGCCCGCCTGCTGGCCCACGATGTGCCCGGCGTGCGCGCCGCCTATCTGGAGACACGCGACGCCCTCCACACACGCCGGCTGCCGACGCTTGCCGTGGCGGCGCGGGTGCAACTGCGCAAGTCGCCCGAGATGTACGAACGGACGCGCCACTCGCGACGGGAGTTTGCCTATGAAGCCGTGTGGCAGTGCCGAGGCGGCACATGGCGTGCCGGTGATCGCGTGCGCGTCTATCGGGCCGCCGGTGGGAGGGGACGGGTCATCGACGAACTCGACGGCGAAGCGTATGTGGATGATGATCCGCGCGACTACGACGCGGTGTACTACGCGTCGTTGCTGCGGCGCACCTTCGCGACCCGCCTGGCGCGTGCCTTCCGCCCGCCCGACTTCGAACGGCTCTTTGCCGATGCGGAGCAGTTGCCGCTCTTCGCGCCAGCCCTCGAGGAGATCCGACCTGTCGCGACGCGTGACCCCGCCGCGTGGCGTCTGCTCGACGAGGCGGCGGGTGGCGCACGCGCAGCGGCGGACGGTCAGCGATAGAGCAGATACGGCTTCACGCTCGCCTCGAACTTCATGGCGTCGGCGTTCCACTGCCGGAGCAGCAGTTCGATGGTGCCGTCGTCGACGGCCTTCGTGAGCGCATCCGTGCCGGCGAGGCGGTCGATGCCGCGGACGCGTGTGGGCGCATTCACCGTGGGTTCGCGCCACGCGAACTCCGTGGGGTGCGCCGCCCGGAAGGCCCGCAGCAGCCGCACGCCAACTTCGACCGGACGCACGGCGTTGCGGTCGGTCACCACCACCTTGATCATGGGGATCGTCTTGCCGGCGAACTTGTACCCCGGGGCGATGGTGCGCGTGGCCGTGTCGAATCGCACCCCCCCCAGCTTGAGGGCGTTGAGGCGCCCGGCGAGCGCCACGTGGTCCGTGAGGTAGTCGGCGCCGATGAGCTGGAACGGTGCGTCGGTGCCGCGCCCCTCCGTAGCATTCGTGCCCTCGAAGAACACGGTGCCTGGATACAGCAGTTCGGCGTCGGGCGTGCGCAGGTTGGGTGAAGGGTTCACCCGTGGTAGCCCCGTTTCGTCGAACCACATGGCCCGACGGTAGTGCTTCATGGGCACCACGGTCACCGTGGCGGTGAGCGCCCTGGTGCCCACGAGAAAGCGCATGAGCTCTCCCACGGTGAGTCCGTAGCGCAGGGCCACCGCGTGCTGGCCCACGAGGGAGCGGAAGCGCAGGTCGAGGATGTTGCCTTCGAACCGGTCGGCGCGAATGGGGTTGGGACGGTCGAGCACGATGATCGGCTTCCCCGCTGCCGCCGCGGTCAGCGCCAGCGTCCACGGGTACGTGTACACGCGGGCGCCCACGTCCTGAATGTCGTACACCAGCACATCCACCTCGTCGAGCATCTCCGGGGTGGGCGTCTCCACGGTGCCATACAGCGAATAGACCTTCACGCCCGTCTTGCCGTCCACGCTGTTCGCAATCTTTTCGCCGGCGCGCGCAGCGCCCCGAATGCCATGCTCGGGGCCGAAGAGGGCGGTGAGCGAAACGCCCGGCGCCTTGAAGAGCAGGTCGATGCTGCTTGTGCCCTGTCGATCACGCCCGGAGTGATTCGTGATCAGCCCCACCCGCTTGCCGCGCACCAGGTGCAGCGAATCCGACAGCAGCACCTCGATGCCGGGAATCACGCCGCCGCGCGTTTGCGCTGCGAGGGGACGTGTTGCAGGCGCGAGGGGAAGGAGCACCAGCGCCGCGCAGGCGGCGGCAATGCCGCGTACGTGGCGCGCCAGACAGGGGCGGGTCATGTCGAGCCGGGACAGGGTGGAAACCATCGTCCCGGGTAAACTACTGGTGTTTCACCTCGGCGGCGGCCGCATGCGCTGCATCATCTTGTCGTGCATGGCCGCCATGCCGCGGTTCACCAGCTCCGTGACCTCTGCCGCGTGTGCCTGCAGCAGCGCCACGCTCGTGCTGTCGGTCGAGGTCTCGGTCACGATCACCCCCGTGCGGGTGTGCTCCACGACACGCGTGACGGTCGCGCCCCGCGCGAGCAGCTGACGCAGCGTGGGTGAGGCTGGCGGTACGTTGAGATCCTGCGACTTGGCCATCAGCACGCCGGTGGTGGCCACGTGCGCCTGCAGCTGCGCCACCATGCTCGAGTCGTCCGACTCCGTCACCGTGCGCACGCCGTTGGGCAGGACCGTCACGGTGCGCCGCAACTTCTGATGGTTGGTCATGAGGTCGTGCACGATGGGCATCACCGCGGCCGCGGTGGAATCCCCCATCATCCCGCGGCCTCGGCCGCGCCCCATCATGCCGCCCCCCTGCGCCGCCATGGTCGTGGGAAGCGAACTCAGCAGCAGGACACCCGCCAACAGCATGGCGGACGTGTGGATCGATCGGTATGGATAGCGCATGACTCCTCCGGGCGTTTCGTGAACTGTCGCCCACGCCGGGCGCACAAACCATCAGCCGGAGGAGGTCGTGCTGTGGTGCATTCCCCGACACAACCGCGCGATCGGCAACAGGTGCCGTACCCAGCCGCGGGCGGCCGTCGTTGACGAACCCGGGCGCAGGCTGCCTCTTATGCCGCATGCGATTCCTCACCCGATTCCTCGTAGCCCTGACCTGTCTGCTGCTGCCCCGCGCGGCGCATGCCACCTGGTCGGTCATCGCCGTGGACATGGCCACCGGCCGCGTCGTCATTGCCTCGGCCACCTGCGTGGACCGTGACGATGCCTTTCTCATGGGCATTCAGGCCGTCGTCGTGCCCGGCAAGGGGGTAGCGGCCTGCCAGGCCGGCGTCGACGGCACCCATGCCAACCAGATGCTCGTGTATCGCGAGTTGCAGAAAGGCACCGACCCGGCGCGCATCATCGAGATGCTGTCGGCCGATCCCGCCTTTCAGTCGCGACAGTTCGGCATTGTGGACCTCACGGGGCGTACCGCCGGACACTCCGGTCTGTCCAACGGCTACGTCACACAGGACATCCAGGGACAGGTGCCCGGCACGCAGATCTACTACTCCATCCAGGGCAACATCCTGCGCACCGGTGACGTGATCCCCAATGCGGTCCGTGCGTTCGTGCACACGCAGGGCGCGCTCACGGACCGGGTGATGGCGGCGCTGGAGACGGCCGACCGGTTCGGCGGGGACAGCCGCTGCGTGTGCCCTCCGTTGCCGGCGGACGGCAGCAAACCCGCCATCGCCTGCGAGGGGCGCACGTCGTACATCGCCTACATCCTCATGGCCAACCGCACCGACAGCAGCGGCGACTCGCACAGCAACGGCACGTACGCGCTCTACCTCACGGTGGCGCAGCCCAATCAACCGGGCCCCAACGCCATCAAGCCGGGGGAGAATCTCAACCCCGTGAAGACGCTGCGCACCCGCTACGACGCGTGGCGTCGCGGCCAGCCGGCGTCATACAAGTGAGCCGCCCCCTCTTCCGGGTCCGGCTGGCGACAGTCGCGCTGCGGGCGTGCTGCGCGATGAGCATGCTGGCACTCGCGGTGCCGGTGCACACGGCCACCGCGCAATCGCGCGTCCCCTTGCGGGTACTCACGCTCACCACGCCGGCCTTCCCCGACGGGGGCAGCATCCCCGCGCGCCACGCCCAGCCCGGACGCGATGTCTCGCCTGCGCTCACGTGGAGCGGCGCACCCGACTCCACCCGCAGCTTCGTGCTGCTGGTGCACGATGCCGATGCGGCGCAGGGTGACGGCACCGACGACACGCTGCACTGGCTCGTGTGGAACATTCCCGGCACGGCAACGGGGTTGCCCGAGGGGGTGCCAAGCGGGGCGCAGCTGGCCGACGGGACGCGACAGATCAGCGTGAGCGGTCCGTACTATCGTGGCCCGGCGGCCGCCGCCACCGGCCCGGCGCACCATTACGTGTTCGAGCTGTACGCACTCGACACGATGCTCAACATCCAACCTACGGCCATGTCTGCCGCGGCCACCCGTGAGGCGGTCATGCGCGCCATGGCGGGGCGCGTGCGTGCCAAGGGCGTGCTCGTGGGGCTCTATCGCCGTCCAGTGCCCTGATCGCCGACGTTCCGTCGCGTTCACTCGCGTTCACTTTCCTCACGACGGTGGTGTCGGCATGACGCCGGTCAGGCTCGGTTCTGGACCACACCGTCTGCGGAGCGGTCCACGGGGCGCCACCACCAGACGCATCCGGGCCGGCGTTCTGCCGCGGCCAATCCGGAGCGCCTCGCCACGCGGCCTACCGCCATCGTGGTCGACGGCAACGGCGTGGTGCTCCCACCCGACGCCAGGAACCGGTACGACGAGGGGGAGATGGTGATCGTCATGGGCACGCTGCCGAGCCACGTGCCCAGGGAGCGAGCGGAGGCGTACGTGTGGCGCGTGACACCACCGGCAACGACGTGGTGAACGTGAGGCGGGAGACCGGGGCCCCTCGCGGAATCCGGTGGTGCAGCGGGCGCAGCGCGCCGCTCCCGCCCGTTGACGTGCAACCTTGGCCGCGTCTAGCTTGCCCGCGTGCCGTTCCCCCAGGATCTGCAGCCGCGTGCGTGAGCTGCCCAACAACTGCGTTCAGCGCGTCCGTGCTGGTGACCTCGAGGCGTTTGAGTCGCTCTTTCGCGCCATGCATGCGCCGTTGCTGGCGTTCGGCGCTCGATATGTCGGCGACACGGCCCGCGCCGAGGAGCTGGTGCAGGACGTGTTCCTGGCGCTGTGGGAGCGGCGCGCCGAATGGGTCGTCACCGGCAGTGTGCCCTCCTACCTGTTCGCGGCAGTTCGCAGCCGCGCACTCAACGTGCGTCGGCGCGACGCGGTCGAGCAGCGATGGGCCGATGACGAGGCGCACGACAGCGTGCGGGCCCTGCATCCCCCCCCGCAGCGGGCCGATACCGCACTCGAGGCACGCGAGGCGCGGACGCGAGTCGACGCGGCCATGGCCGCCCTGCCGCCCCGCCTCGCCCAGGTCATGGTGATGCGCTGGCACGGGGGATTGAGCTATGCCGAGATCGCGCGCATCCTCGGCATCTCGGTCAAGGGAGTGGAGAATCAGCTGGGGCGGGGCCTCAAGGCCCTGCGGGCGGCGCTCGACGACGGGTAGTTGGCGCGCTGGTTGTGGGGGTTTTGGCGAGGGAGGTGTCTACTCCCCAACCTCAACCCCACGTCATGACCAACGACGCAGAGTTTGACCCACTGCTTCTTGACCGGTATCTGGCCGGCGATCTGTCGCCGGCAGACCGGGCCAGGGTGGAAGCGTGGCTGAACGCACATCCCCGCGACGCGCAGCTGCTGCGCGAGGCGCCGCGGGCATCCCTCGGCGCCGCGCAGGCCATCGACACCGACGCCGCGTGGCGTGCGCTTTCCGCACGGCTGCAGGCGCCCGCGCAGGACGACCTTGCCGCCCGACGTGCCCGCCTGACCGGTAGTGCCAGCCGTCGAAGCGTGGCGCCGTGGGTGCGCCGTGTCGCGGCCGTGGCCGCTACCCTGTTCCTCATGATCGGTGGCGTGGCCACGTGGCAGGCGACCCGCGGTGGTTCCATCACGGCGCCCATCGGGCGCGACGTCTCGGCGCAGCTGCCGGACGGCTCCCGCGTGACGCTCGCCGCCGGCAGCCGGTTGCGCTGGGGGGGGAGTTTCGGCCGCGGTGCGCGCGACGTCGCCCTGGAGGGCGAGGGATACTTCGATGTCGTGCATGACGATACGCGCCCGTTCCGCGTGCGGACACGCAACGCGGTGGCGGAGGACGTGGGCACGCGCTTCGTGGTGCGGGCGTGGCCCGAACTGCCGGCGGTGGATGTTGCGGTCGAAGAGGGGATCGTCGCGCTCATGGATACCCTGCGGCCGCGCGTGGAGCGGGCGACCCTGCTCCACGCCGGACAGCGCGGACGGCTCCTCGCGTCCGGTGTGCAGGTCACGTCCGACGTCGCGTCGGCATTGGCCTGGATGCGCGGCGAGTTGGTGTTCGACGAAAGCCCGCTGTCCGAGGTGTTGCCCGCCATCGGACGGCGGTACGACGTGACCATCGCGGCGGATCCGGCGCTTGCGCAGCGGCGCCTCACGGCGCGCTTTGCGGCGCAGTCGTTGGACGAAGTGCTCGCCGCGTTGCGTCTGGCGCTTGGCGTCCGGATCACGACCAGCGGGCGGACCGTATCCCTCACGCCGGCGGCACCGTGACCATGCTCGGTATCTTGCGCAGTATCCTCCTCTCCTGCTCGGCGGCGTCCCTGCTGGCGGCCCAGCCGCGCCCGGTGCCCGGGACCCCCGACCTTCCGCCGGGCTATCGTCGCCTTGCCGACGTGACGGACCTCAAGGGCCCGCTGGCGAAGGCCATCACCCTCGACCTCGCCCAGGTCCCGCTCAAGGACATCCTGCGGCAGATCGCCACGCAGGCCGGCCTGTCGTACGCGGCGGATCCGGCGCAGCGCGGCATGGAGGTGCGACGGACGTTCAAGGTCAACGCCATTCCGGCGCATCGCGCCATCGCCATGCTGCTGGAGGGCACCACGTTCGAGGCGCTCGTGAGCCCCTCCGGTCAGCTCACGGTGACCGCACGGGGGACCGGGCCGGACACGCGCACGCCGCAGTCGCCGCGGGTGCGCATGAGCGGCTATGTGCGCAGCGCCGCGTCGGGCGAAGTGCTGCGCCGGGCTCGGGTCTCGGTCGACGACGAGGCGGTCCGTGGCGAGAGCAACGATGATGGCTTCTACTCGCTGCTCCTTACGCGGGGGACACACCGGGTGATCGTGCGCGCACTCGGGTACGCGCCGTTCGACACCACCGTCACGCTCACCGACGACGTCACCCGCACCGTCCTGCTGCAGCGGCGCGACGTCCAGCTGGCGGCCGTCACGGTGCAGGCCAGTCGCGCCAGTGAGGATCGACCGGACCTCGACCCGCGTACCCCCGACATGAGTGTCGTGCGCCTCGATCTTCCGGCCGTCAAGCTGCTGCCGCCGGTGCTTGGCGAGTCCGACCCCATTCGCAGCCTCACGCTGCTCCCCGGGGTTTCGCTCTCCAGCGATGCCTCCACCGCCTTCAGCGTACGCGGAGGTGCTGCCGACCAGAATCTCTTCCTGCTCGACGAGGCCACGGTCTACAACCCGAGTCACGTGCTCGGCTTCCTCAGCACCTTCAATGCCGATGCGATCGACAACGTCACGTTGTACAAGGGCGCCATCCCGGCGCGCTTTGGTGGCCGCCTGTCGTCCGTGATCGATGTGCGTCAGCGCGAGGGGAACGCGAACGAGTTCAACGGCTCCGCGTCGATCGGCTTGCTGGCCGGCCGCGGTCTGGTGGAGGGGCCGCTGCCGAAGAAGGTCGGGTCGTACATGATCGCGGCGCGACGGTCGTGGGCTGACCTGTTCACCGGGCTTGCCAGCGATTCGGGCGTCCAGAACACCACCGCGTTCTTCTACGACGTCAACGCCAAGGCGAACGTGCGTCTGGGGGCCACCGGGGCCTTGCTGCTCTCGGGGTATCTCGGTCGCGACCGGGTTGCCGGCATCGGCGATCTGGGTGCCGGTTGGGGGAACCGGGCGCTCACGCTGCGCTGGAACCAGGCCCTGCGCAGCAATCTCTTTTCCAAGGTCACGGCATCGTGGGGCGATTACGACTACCGGCTCGACATTCTCACGGGAACGAGTGACAACGTCCGGTGGAACTCGCGTATCGGCAGCCTGAACGTGCGCGTCGACGAGGCGTGGTATCTCTCGCCGACCAACACCATCGAGTTCGGTGCTGAACTCACGAGCCAGCGCATCAACCCGGGTGATCTCGTGCCGGTTGGTACGGGGAACGCATTCAATGCGCGCCGAATCCAGCGCCGCAACACCCTCATGCCGGCCGCGTGGCTGGGGCAGGAGCTGGGTATCGGACCGCGTGTCTCGGTACGCTACGGGCTGCGGGTGGCCGGGTACGAGCGCCGTGGTCCGGCCACCGTGTACTCGTACGTCAACGACTCGCCCGTCGTCTACTCGGCGGCGCTCGGGCGCTATGAACCCGGCGTCGTGCGCGACAGCACCCAATTCGGCGCCGGGGCGCGACTCGCTTCGAGCGCGGGCCTCGAGCCCCGCATCTCGGGGCGCGTCATGCTCAACGCGTCGTCGAGTGTGAAGGCGAGCTATGCGAGGACCCAGCAGTTCCTGTTGCTGGTGTCCAACACCAACTCAATCAGCCCGCTCGACGTGTGGGAGCCGGCCGGGCAGTGGGTCAGACCCCTGCTGGCCGACCAGTATGCGGTGGGCTACAGTGCGACGCGCGGCACCGTGGAACTGTCGATCGAGGGTTTCTACAAGCAGGCGCGCAACGTCGTGGACTTCATCGACGGGGCGGACGTGCTGCTCAACCCACGCATCGAGACGCAGATGGTGCAGGGCCAGGGGCGGGCCTACGGCCTCGAACTGCTCGCCCGCCGGTCGCAGGGCCCGGTCACGGGATGGGTCAGCTACACCCTCGGGCGGTCGGAGCAGCGCTTCACCCTGCCGGGGAATCGCGGTGGTGGCATCAACGACGGCCGCTGGTATCCGAGTCCATTCGACAAGACGCACAACCTGAACGTCGTGGCGCTGCGGCCGCTCGGGGAGAAGTGGACCCTCGGCAGCACGTTCACGCTGGCCACCGGACTGCCGGCCACGTTTCCCACGTCACGCTACCAGGTTGACGGGCTGCTGGTGACCGAGTACGGCGCCCGCAACGCGGGACGCCTCCCCCTCTACCACCGTCTCGACCTCTCGGCAACACGCAAGGGCAGGCGCGGCGAGTGGCAGTTCGGCCTGCTGAATGCCTACAACCGATTCAACGCCCAGGCACTCCGGTTCCGCCAGCGCGAGGGTCAACCCCTCGTCACGGAAGCGGTCCAGACCTCGATCTTCGGCATCGTCCCGAGCATTGCCTACACCTTCACTTTCTGAGCGCCTCATGCCAAATCGCGGCGTACTACCGATGTTGCTCATGTCCACGCTCGCGCTGGTCGGCTGCGAACGGGTAGTGAACGTGAGCGGCCTGGAATACCAGCCGCGCCTCGTCGTGGAGGCGCGCCTGGAGCGTGAGCGGAGTGCCACCGCAGCGGACCAGGTCATCCAGCTCAGTATCACCCAAAATGTGTTCGCCACGGCGTCACCCACGCCGGCCCGCGGGGCGCGGGTCCGTGTGCTGGACGATGCCAACCGGCCCACACTCTTCGTGGAGTCGCTGCGGGACCCCGGGACGTATCGTGCGGCGGCGATGGCCTTGCCGGTGGGTCGCGCGCTCACGCTCGAGATCGAATGGGACGGCGACCTGTACCGCGCCACGGAAGTCATGCAGCCCGGCGTCGCCATGGACTCGCTGTTCTTCAGGGCGGAGTTCGACGAAGTGGACACGGGGCGGAACTGGCGGGCCACGATCGCGGTGCAGGATCCCGGATCCCAGCGGAACTTCTACCTGTGGGACCAGTGGATCGACGGGCGGCGACTGGTCTCGCCCGACAGTGAAGAGTTCTCGCGGGTCGTGCAGTCGGACGAGCGATTCAACGGCTCGAGGATTCGCCAGTTTCAACCGTACTCCGACTGGCTGGTCCGGTCCGGCCAGCTCGTGCGGGTGCGGCAGCTGTCAATCTCCGAGCAGGCGTTTCGCTTCTATACCGCGCTGTCGGCGCAGGTGGGCAACAACGGGTCGCCCTTCGGCGTGCCGGTCAGCAGCGTCCGCGGGAATGTGGCCAACACCACGAATCCCTCGAAACGGGCAGTGGGATACTTCATCGCCGGGGAGTACACGGAACTGGAGCGCCGGGTGCCGTAGGGCGCGGGGGGTCCGCCTCCGCGCGTTGGCGGCGGTCATGCCGACACGCACGGCGCGAACGGGGTCCCTTCGGACGAAGGCCTCCATGGGTACCGATGCAAGCAAGCCCCCGCAGCGACCGAAGTCGTTGCGGGGCGTCTTGCTGTCTCAGTCGGGGCGACTGGATTTGCACCAGCGACCTCCTGCTCCCGAAGCCGGAGCGCGGCGATGGCGACCGCGACAATCGCGACAGCACAGAGGGGAAATCGCGACAACCGCGACACCCACAATGGGGTCTTGGCGGGCATTCTGGGAAAGTATCTGGGAATGCCCCTGGGGGCGCCGGTCAGGCCCCTGCAATCTCGCGGACGTGACGCCCGGGAACCCCGCCCCGTCTTGTGGGGTGTAGCACTGGGTGCTACAGTATACGCATGGCCAGTGCTCCCCGCCCGTCCCGCGTCTTCAAGACCGCCTGGTTCGCCAAGGCGGCCCGGAAGGCGACCATCGGGGACGACGAACTGTGCCGCGCCGTGAAGCAGGCAAAGGCCGGTCAGTGCGACGACCTCGGCGGCGGGGTGTACAAGAAACGGGTGAGCCGGAATCTCTACCGGAGCATCGTGCTGGCGAAGGGTGGCCGGCACTGGGTGCTGACCTACCTGTTCGCCAAGAAGGACCGCGCCAACATCGATGCGGCGGAGCTCGCGACCTTCCGGGAGCTCGCCAAAGGGTATGAGAAGCTGACGGCCGCGCAGCTCAGCGCGCTGCTCACGTCCAAGGACCTCGAGGAGATCTGCCATGGCGACCAAGCCTAAGTACAAGAGCGACGCCTTCGAGGCGATTCATTCCGCGGCCTCTGCGCTCCATCGAGCGGGTGCCATCGGCAAGACCACCATGCGCCAGTTCGACGACGCGGCGCTGAGTGCCCCCGAGCCCCTCGCCCCAGTGCAGATCAAGAAGATCCGGGAGCAGGCCAAGGTGAGTCAGGCCGTGTTCGCGCGCCGGCTCAACACCAGCGCCAGCACCGTGGAGAAGTGGGAGACGGGGGCCAAGAAGCCGAGCGGGGTGGCGCTCAAGATGCTCGCGGTCGTGAGGAAGCACGGATTGGCGGTGCTGGACTAGCACTTTTCGCGGGATGCCAACAGAAAAAAACCCCGCAGCGACCGAAGTCGTTGCGGGGCTTCTGTCTCTCTCAGTCGGGGCGACTGGATTTGAACCAGCGACCTCCTGCTCCCGAAGCAGGTGGGTTGCAAGAAATGGCCGTTGGGCGCATCTTGGGGCTGTGCGCGCTCCAGAGGAGAAATGCCGCTGTGACCCGCTGAGAGCCGCAACCGTTCCCGGCAATTCCTGCCATTCTATGTGACCCGTTTGTGTACGGTAACCATGCCGAAGATTGCGCGACAGGCCATTAGCAAGCGGGTGCTTGACGCCGCGAAGCTCCAAGCCGCCCGGGAAGGGCGCCGTGTGCGCCTCTGGGACGTTGAGCCCAAGGGGTTAGGGGCGCGGGTGCATCCGACCGGTACGGTCACGTGGTTCGTCCGGTATGCCCGCCCGGAGGGCGGGGAGAAGCGGTGGCAGACGTACAGCCTTACCGCCAGCACCGACCGTACCGACGAACGCGTTGACGAAGCCTCTACGCTGGACCATGTGCGCAAAGCGGCCAAGGCGGCGCTCTCGCGGATCGAACGGGGGCGCGACCCCCTCGCAGAGCGTGGCGCGTGGCGCACCGCCAAGAGCGTGTCCGACCTATTCCCGCTCTGGATTGCGGCGCCTTCGCCCCGTGGCGTAGCCAAGAAGGAGAGCACCACGGGTGAGTATGAGCGGCTATGGGAAGCCGAGATTCAGCCCCGGCTCGGTAGCAAGACTGTTGCATCGGTCACGCCGCTCGACGTGCGCCAGGTGATTGCCGAGGTGCGGGCCACACCTGGGGAGCGCACCGGGAAGCCGCGCGTGGTGCTGGCAAACCGTGTCGCCGCGCGACTGCGCGCGTTCTTCAACTGGTGCGAACTGGAGGGGCATCGCCCAAAGCACTCCAACCCGGTGAACACCAAGGAGGACGTAAAGCCGGAGCCGCAGCAGAAACGCGCGCTGACCGTCGCACAGTGGCATGCCCTCTACGGAGCCCTTGCCACGGCAGAGACGACAGGGTTGCCGGTGGCGCCCGCTTTGAAGGGCAAGGAGCGCGGGAAGCCCAAGACGCCGCGCGCGTCCCGTGCAAAGCCGAACGCGCGCGCCTACGTGCTCAAGCAGCCGCGTGGTGCGCGCGGGTCGTATGCCCGTGAAGCCACGGAGGTGATCCGACCGGCCAGCCCGGTGGCCGTGGCGGCACTGCGCTTTCTGCTGCTCAGTGGCTGGCGAGAATCGGAGGTGCTCACGCTCCGGTGGGAGCACATCGACTTCACGACGGGCCAAGCCACGATAGACACCAAGACCGGCGAGCGGGTGATGGAACTCGATACGGTCCACATGCTGCCGCTGCTCAAGGGGCTACCGTGGCGACAGGACACCGGCCCGGTATTCCCGGGTCGGAAGGCGGGGAAGCCGCTCAAGGAGATTCGACACCTGTGGTATGCCGTGCGTCACGCCGCAGGGGTAGGGCATGCCCGGTTGCATGACCTTCGGCATACCGTCGCGTCTATCGCGCTGTCCAGCGGCAACACCCTAGAGGAAGTGGGCGCGCTGCTGGGGCACCAGGACCCAGCGAGCACGCGCCGGTACGCGAAGCTGTACAGCAACACGGTGCGCCAAGCGCAGGACCGGACGCTGTCGGCGCTGCTCGGTACCCCCGTGCAGCCGCCGCAGTCGTGACCGGTAGGGAGTCGCCCGTGCTACGTTCCGTGGATGTCGATGGCTGACCGGTTCCTGACTCGCGCCCAAGCAGCGGCACGGCTCGGCATTGCCCCCAAGACGCTGGCGAACCTGCACAGCACCGGGGGTGATGCCCCGCCCGTGGTGTACGTCGGGCCCGGATCGCCGCGCTATTCGGAGCGGGCGCTGCTGGCGTGGCTCGCTGGGCGCACAGTGGCCAACAGTACGGAAGCCGACGCTCTAGGGTTGACGCGTCGGGGACGCCGCCAGCGAGGCGGATAGATCCCACTGCGGGCGCGTCGGCGAGTAGGGGACTGCGCGCGCTGGCGGGGGGCTTCGCTGCGACCCACCCCCGTAGCCCTTCGGACCCCCCGGGGGCTTCGGTCGTTACCTCCCGACCCCACGTATTCCGCCGTACCGAGCGTTCACCAGACCGCAGTAGAGTCCAGAGTACATTACGTTTCAATTAAGACTCTTGACAAAAGCTCCTCTCATCGAACGTCCCTCTTGCTGTACGGAAATCGGGCAGTATACTACGTGTATGGCAACGGAGCATATCGCGCCACCGGCACCGGCTCTGCTCACCCGGCGACAGGTCGCCGAAGCCGCTGGAGTCACCTCGCAACATCTCGCCAATCTGGCGGTGCTCGGTCGGGGCCCGGTCATTACGTATGTCGAGAACCGCCCCCGCTACGCCCTGGATGAGGTGAACGCGTGGCTTGCCGCCCGTCGCGTGTCGCGGCGGCGCCGTGCGGAACTGGTAGCCGGGTAACCGTCCATCGCCCTCCCGTGTTGGGCGGCGCCGTATTCGCGCCTAGACGAAGCTAGGTACGCGCAATTCGCTGGCTGCGCGCGCTCCTAGGCTATCGCAGACGGTCAACGACACCGCGCACTCGCGCGCGCGTTCATCGTGCTGCACATGAACGACGACCTTCCCGCCGTTGGGCAGGGCAATTTCCTGCTCAAGAAACCAGCTCGCATCATCGTTGATGCCGCTGGCGTGTTCGGTGACTTCCAGCACGGGCGCCTCGTTGGTGGAAGGGTGCTAGTGAAACAGACAGTGTCGAAGGTAGGATGCACGTAAGTCGTTGTCAAGCAAGCAGTTAGACGTGTCGCGTTGCCCTTAAGGTGTCGCGCCAGCCAATGGTAGGAGACAACACAGTGAACGACCCCGTCCCGGTCCCGGCTCCGCTGCCGGAGGATGCGCGCGCACATACGGTGCTGGACCTCGTGTGCGACGGCGCCAGTGTGCGTGATGCGTGTGTGCGTGTCGGGTTGCCGCGTACGACGCTCTACCGGCTGCTCGACACCGACGCCGCACTACGCGAGCGGTACGCCCTGGCGTTGCAGCTGCGCGCACATGCTTGCGCTGATCTTATTGAGGACATCGCTAGCGGGCGCGAGAGCGCCGACGCCACCGCGCGCGCCGTGCTGAATGCCATCGCCGACGTGGACCCCGCGAAGGTGGAGAAGGTCGCGCGCGCCGTGCTGCGCGAGAGTGTCCAGCGCGACCGATTACGCATGGACGCGGCCCGCTGGATCGCCGCCCGGATGTACGCCGGACAGTACGCCGCCGACGCGGCGCCAAGCGCCAAGGTACCCGCCGCGCACCGGGTACACATCACCTTCGAGCCGCCACCGCCCCACGTCGCCGCGCGACTCGGCGCGGGCGGTTCTACTCACGACATCCCGGAGGCTGACTTTGAGACGATAGAGCAATAGACCGCCGCAGGATCACGAAGGACCCCGCAGCACCACAACCGAAGGTATGCCCCGCGTGATACGCGGGGGAACCGTTCTCAATGAGGCATTAATGACACAGCGTTACCTCTACTCCTTCCCGGAGCTTGCCCTACTCGGCCTGCTCGACTTCGCCACTGACCGACAGTTGCAGGACCTTGCGAGTTTGGCGGAGATATCTGAGCCGTTGCGCCGCCAGATTTGCGCCGCCGCCGCGCGCCGTGCCCGTTATCCCGATGACTGGGAGATGTACGACCACGCGCATCTCTCGCACGAA
Organism: Gemmatimonas sp.; assembly: GCF_027531815.1. Lineage (NCBI taxonomy): Bacteria > Pseudomonadati > Gemmatimonadota > Gemmatimonadia > Gemmatimonadales > Gemmatimonadaceae > Gemmatimonas > Gemmatimonas sp. Next base: position 51,149 of record NZ_JAPZSK010000008.1, read on the forward strand.
GTGACCGGCGACAACTTCGAACGCCTGACACCGGAACGCCGCATGTGGCTACGTGCCGAGTTGGCGCGTGGCGACTACCGCGAACGGCTCCGGGAGCAAGCGACCCAACGCGAAGAAGCGCAGCGCACCGGAGGGGCGAACCATGAGTAACGGCACCCTCGTGGCCGAGTACCCGTACCGTGCAGCAGATGGCACTGTTCTCGCGACGAAGCAGCGATACGCGCCGAAGGATTTCCGGTGGACGATCCCCCTCCCCACAGGGGGCACCGCGTCGGGGCTGAACGGCTTGAAGCAATCCGACCTGCCGCTATTCCGGCTCCCGGAGTTACTCGCCGCTCCGCTGGACACGCCGGTCCTTCTAGTGGAAGGCGAGAAGGACGCCTTGACGCTGGCGGGTCTTGGGTTCGTTGCCACGACACTACCGGAAGGGGCTGGCGTGAAACACATCCCGCTCGCTCGCCTGGAGGTGCTCCGGCATCGGCGCGTGTACATCTTCGCCGACAATGACGCCGCCGGGCGCGCGTTTCGGGATCGGCTAGCGGAAGCCCTGGGCACCGTGGTTTCGTGGCTCTACGCGCCGGACCTGCCCGACCTACCGCCGAAGGGGGACGTGACCGATTGGGTCAACGCAGGGGGCACCGCTGACGAACTGTGCGCGATTATGGACGCTGCCGCCCCGTGCGGCGGCAATGGCGAGGATACCCCCGACCCAATCCCGGACGGGGCGCAGCTGGCCGATGAAGTCATGGCCGCGATTCGGCGGTTCGTAGTCATGAGCGACCACGCAATCTGCGCTTCGGCGCTGTGGTGCCTGCATACGTGGGCGTTTGAGGCCAGCGAGAACTACACGCCGTACCTCGCCATCTCATCGCCGGAGCCGGGTTGCGGGAAAACCACGGTCATTGACGTACTCGCGACCCTGGCGGCTGATCCGAAGCGGGCAGACTCCGCAACCCCTGCGGCCATCTATCGCATGGTGGACCGTGGGCGCGGCGCGGGGAAGCCTGACGGGCGCCCGCCAACGCTGTTTCTCGACGAACTAGACACGGTGTTTAGAGGCGCCGCTGCGCGGAGCGAACGCGCCGAAGCCTTGCGCGGAGTGCTCAATTCGGGCTTCAAGCGGGACGGTATCTTCACGATCTGCCAGGGCGACGACCACGAGGTCCGCGATTACCACACATGGTGTCCGAAGCTGTTGGCCGGAATCGGGGAGTTGCCCCCGACCGTCGCTGAACGCTCGATCCCTCTCCGTCTGTCGAAAGCGACCGACGAAGAACGGGTGCACATCGAATCCGCCCGCTCGCGCACCCTAGCGCAGCTGGAGCCAATAAAGCGCAAACTGGCCGCATGGGCGCAGGATGCGACTCCCCGACTCAAGGCCAGACCTGAGCCCTTCGCGGGGCTGAGCGCCCGTCAGGACGACATTTGGGGTCCGTTGTTGAATATCGCAGACGACTGCGGGGGCGCATGGCCGCAGCGCGCGCGCGAAGCCGCCCGGGTGCTGCATGCGAAGACCGGAAACAGCATGGACAGCGTGGCGCCGACTGTGGCGCTACTGTCAGACCTACGCGACATCTTCGCCGAAGATCGGGCGACGTTCATTCCTTCCGCTCGCCTTGCGGAACTCCTGCGACTTATGGAGGATCGCCCGTGGCCAGAATACACACGCGGCGGGCCGATTTCCCCGCGCGGAATTGCCGTATTGCTCGGTGTCTACGGCATTCACCCTCGCGTGAGTACAACGCTCATGGCGGATGGGAGGCGGGGGCGGGGGTACTATCTGGACGACTGCCGCGAGGCGTTCCGGCGCTACCTGCCACCCCCTGACGGTGAAACCGTTCATCCGTTCATCGGGGGCACTCCCCCCTATGAAAACGCCGTGAACACTTTGACGAACGGAACGCCATCGAGACCTGTTCGCGAACTGACCATAGCGCCCTTCGACGAGGCAGCAGTGCCGCTCGCCGCAGCGGGCTACCCTGCTGACTGGTGACACCATGAACGAATGAACGGATCGGAACGGATTACCGCAGGTGGACGGCGCATGTTGAATGGCCTCGCGCCGCTCCCGTACTAGTCGCCCGTCGCTCGCGCCGTAGTGCCGCGCCCTTCGCCACGTTGGCGGGGGGCGTTGTGCTTTCTTCCTACGTCGTCACTTTTCGTCCGTAGCGAATCAGCGCGACCGGGATTGGCTCGGTAAGTGGGGGCTAGCGTCGCTGGCGTATCTCGTCTGCGAGCCAATTCATGCACGCAAGCCCTACAGAGACAATGATCGCCATGATGGCGGTAAGGGCGAGGAAGGCCGCGATATACGGTCGATCCAAGTACAGCGCCACGCCGGTTCCGACCCATGCGCCGCCAGCAAGTAGCAATGCCCCCGCCTGGTCCATTCCCGCCTCGCAATGGTTGTGGGTGAATTGACGCCACCTGAATGGAGGCGCACGCGAACCCTACGATGCGCCTCGACAGGGGGAGGCGGCAAGCCATGCCGCCCGCGTCATCCCGTTGTCAGCTATCGTCGCTCGTCGGCCTCCGTCGTGGGCGCGCGCACTCCCGCCGAATCTTCATCAGGACCGCCCGTGTCTGCTCGGCATCTTCGCGGGCCGTTCGAATTGTCGTGCGCTGTAGCTCATCCGACACTACGCCGTTGAGGAACAGTATGCGGTCGATGAGCCATGAACGCACAACTAGCAGCGCGAAACCGCCCGCCACGGCTACCAGCATCGACTGGCTCAGTACAACCGCCACGAGGTACAGGACGAGGGCTGCACCGCTATGTACTGTGCGCCCCTTCGTGAAATTGCTTAGCTCGGCCTCGGTATCGACTGACTGCACTTTACCCTCCATTGTGTGCCTAACGCAAACGCGAACGGACCACCAGCCACCGCACTACCCCCGAGCGTATCCCCACGACCACACGAGTGCCGCAAGGATGACCGCTGCGTTACTGCCTGGCGTTGACGACTCCGCGACCGTCGAAAACCTACGGTTGAGGTCTCTCTCAGAATCCGTCTCTGACGACAGAGAACGCGTCTCGAGTAGCGCGAACGGGCTACCCTCTGCCATCGAGGCGAGAAAGCCGCCGAGCAGCCAGTACGCAAGCATTCCGCCTGTCTGAGCCGTGATGCTGATGAGCGCGACCCCGATTACTCGAATCACGATATGCTCGCCTTCCATCTCAGCCCGCAGCGTATAGGCTACGACGAGCGCCGGAGCGAACTGCGCCACAAGGCTCCAACCGCCTTGCCAGTAGCGCCGCACGCGCCCCGACAATGATCCAGACGACATAGGCAACCCATTGAAAGAAGGACCGCCGATATTCGCCCCCGGTTGGATCCTTCGCAACACGCTAGCCGCGCGGCGGGAGTGCGAAGCAGGACTAGAGATGCGTCCGACGGCACCACTACGCACGCGAACATCCACCACTACCGCCCGTCATCGAGGCCCGCCGTGTTCAATCCGGCGCCCTTGAACGAGAAAGCACCCCACACGAAGTGGGGCGCGCCCGAGCATCGGCTAGGGCTTCATCTCTGGTACAATCACCACAAGAAGGGGAGCGATTTGGGCAGTTACCCATCCGCCTTGCCCTGAGGCCCGACGTAAGACTCTACCACAGCGAGGATGTCATCGGCGTGTGTGTAGATGTCGTCAACGGAATCGATCGCGACCACCTTCTCTTCCTTCGACCCGTTGAACAGGCCGATGCGGAGCTTCTCAGGATTGTTGAAGCGCAGGCGGCAGATAGGCCTACGGTTGTTGTCATCGAGGAAGATGGCGCAGTAGCTCTGTGCGTCACGCATCACGACCCGCTTCGCCGGGACAAGTGAACGCAAGATCGCACGGACGGTATAGAAACCCTCCAGCTCTTCCTGGGTCGTCGTAACTGACGACTCGCTGACGGGGATGTCGCCGTTCCCAATTACTTGCGACAGTTCAGGCTGTTGCGGCACTTCAATGCGCGGAGGCTCAGGGGCCATCGCTCCCTTGAGTCGCTCATTGATCTTCTCTGAGACAAGCTGCTCAAAAGCGCGCCTCGTGACAGCCGTGAACTGATCGCGAATCGCCGGTGTGAAGCGGCGGCCTCCAACAAGCTCGGCGGAAGCGAGGCGAACGAAGTCCTCGCTTGGCGACACCATCCACTCGGCAAGCTTATTCTGAATCGCGCGCGTGTACTTCAGCTCATTTGCCGTCGTTAGAATCTGTTCAACGTCGAATGCGGCTTTCGCGAACTTCCTCAGTTCTTCGACATCGCGTTCCTTGAAGTCCAGAATGCTGAACTCAAAGAACGGTGTATCATCCATCTTGTTCGGCTGCTCAAGATCGGTGAAGAATTTGTACGTGAGTCCGTTTGTCAGAACCCCGAACCGCGCTGCGGTGACGTGGAAATAGCGAAACAACTGCCCTGCGTTGTTCACGCTGAGTTCCGCTCCCGCTTTCTTGCACTCAAAGAGCATCACCGGCTTTCCATCCCGAAGAATGGCATAGTCAACCTTTTCTCCCTTCTTCGTTCCGATGTCCGCCACAAGCTCTGGGGTGACCTCGGTAGGGTCGAAAACGTTGTAGCCAAGGATCTGGATAAACGGCATGATCATGGCCGTCTTGGTGGCCTCTTCCGTCTGCACCATCGAGCGGGTGGTCGTAATGCGACTGGCGAGGAGCCGAAGCTGATCAATGAAGTCCATGAATTCGGAAATAGGAGAAGGTGAGCGCCTTGCGTTTCGTGTACAGCGAGACCGGCGATACTCGGTCCGGTTCCAATATGCCGACTAGGCCGACAGTTCGTTCGTCCCACATGGTTACGGCGGGCGGTGATTCAGGTGCCACTACGCGCGCGGATGTGTCCCCATCGTGTACAGCGGCCAAAATTCGGCTAGGGGCCCGGGATAGCAAAAGCCCGCCAGCGACGTAAGTCGTTGACGGGCTTCTATCTATCTCAGTCGGGGCGACTGGATTTGAACCAGCGACCTCCTGCTCCCGAAGCAGGCGCTCTACCGGGCTAAGCTACGCCCCGTGCGATACTGCGGTGCACCTACTCAACCCACCAACGCGCCTGGAAGGACTCGAACCTCCAACCTTCTGATCCGTAGTCAGATGCTCTATCCAATTGAGCTACAGGCGCAACGGACCACCACGCACACCGCGGTACCACACTGCTTACTCCCCCCGTGCCCGAAGGCAGAGGACTCGCAACCTACCGGGTCGGTCGTCGCGTCGCCACTGCCCGCGCTCCCGTCCCGCTTCCAGCGGTACTGCTTCCTGCATGGGTCGTACAAGACTCGAACTTGTGACCTCCACGATGTCAACGTGGCGCTCTAACCAACTGAGCTAACGACCCTCGACATCGGACCAACAGAGCGGGAAACGGGACTCGAACCCGCGACCCCAACCTTGGCAAGGTTGTGCTCTACCAACTGAGCTATTCCCGCATGAAACCCGAACCGCGCCAGCAATGGCCGCCGCTGGGGTGCCCTGTTTCACCGTTCGCCGCCACGAGGGGCCACCTGGGTGAACCGGGGCATGGAGCCGAGGGGAATCGAACCCCTGACCTCTTGAATGCCATTCAAGCGCTCTCCCAACTGAGCTACGGCCCCGGACCCCGAGACGGGGTGCTGCGGCAGCCCAACGCGCCGCGCAGCAAGGTCTCAGGAACCGCGCAGTCTAGTCAGGTGTATGTCTGTCGTCAAGCAGACTCCCAGAATTCACACTGGCGCTTCCCCTGCGGTGTCGTATCTTGCATGGCTACCCCCGCTTCGCATCCGGCCGCGGTCACCACGCGGGCCTTTCACGAGGGGGGCGCGTGCCGGCGCCGCTGCCTGGCCAGCCGAATCGCCCGTTCCACCACACGCCTGTTTCTCTGTTTCCCCAGCAGGGATGATGTCTCATCCCGAGGTCGCATAGCACATCATGACCGAAGTCAAGCGGAAGCGCCGTCGTGCGGCCCCCGCGGGCATTGCGCCCAGCGAGCCGGAGCGCGACATCCTCGACCAGTACCTCTACGAAGTCTCGACCTACCCGCTGCTCAAGGCCGCGGAAGAAATCGACCTCGCCAAGAAGATCCGGGCTGGTGACCAGGACGCGCTGCAGGAACTTGTCAAGCGCAATCTCCGCTTCGTCATTTCCGTGGCCAAGAAGTATCAGAACCGCGGCCTGCCGCTCATCGATCTCATCGGCGAGGGCAACGTCGGGCTGCTCACCGCGGCGCGGAAGTTCGATCCCGATCAGGGCGTCAAGTTCATCTCGTACGCCGTGTGGTGGATTCGTCAGGCCATTCTCTCGTCGCTCGCCCGTCAGGGGCGCACCGTGCGCGTGCCGCTCAACCGCACCGCCGACCTCTCGCGCATCATCAAGGCGTCGGAAATCCTCCGCCAGAAGCTGCGTCGTGAGCCCTCGCCCGAGGAACTCGCGCAGGTCACCGGTCTCTCGGTCGATGTCGTGCAGTCGCTCGCGGCGCTCAACACCGGCGACGTGCGCCTCGACGCGCCCATGGATCCCGATGGCGATCGCTCGCTCATCGAGCGGTTCGTAGCCGACGAGATGCCCGACACGGAAGAGGAGGCGATGAATCGCTTCCTCACCGACGAAATCGAGCAGGCGCTCTCCACGCTCCCCCCGCGCGACGCCAAGGTGCTGCGGCTCTACTTCGGCCTCGAGGGCGGGCGTGAGCACACGCTCGAGGAAATCGGCTCCATGCTGGGCGTCACCCGCGAGCGGGTCCGCCAGTTGCGCGACCGTGCCCTCAAGCGGTTGCGTGAGGGCGATGTGGGCCGCGCGCTGGGGTCGTTCGCGGCGTAAGCGTACCGGCGGCCGCTCGGCGGCCACCCACAACACGGAACCCGAACTCAGTGCCCGGAACCGATCAGCTCCGGGTCTTGGGTTCGGGTTTTGAGTGTGCGGAGCTGCCGGAACTAGCCACATTCCGCGAACGGTGTCATCTTTGTGATCCGATGATCGAATTCCGCAACGTCCACAAGGCTTTTGGCCCCAAGAAGGTGCTCCGCGGCTTCTCCCTGACCGTCAAGGAAGGGGAGACCATGGTCATCATCGGCTACTCGGGGACCGGCAAGTCGGTCGCCATCAAGCACATCGTCGGACTGCTCGAGCCCGACGAAGGCGAGGTGTGGGTCGATGGCCTGCGTGTCGACGAACTCTCGCGCAAGGATCTCTACGCGCTGCGCGGGCGCATCGGGTACGTCTTCCAGTTCGCCGCCCTCTTCGACTCCATGAGCATCGGCGAGAACGTGGCGATGGGGCTGCGCAAGCAGGGGGAGCTCTCGGAACAGGAGATCGGCGTGCGTGTCGACGAGGCACTCAACCTCGTCGATCTCCCCGATGTGCAGAACCGCATGCCCGCCGAGCTCTCCGGGGGCATGCGCAAGCGCGTGGGCATTGCGCGCGCGATCGCCCTGCGCCCCAAATACATCCTCTACGACGAACCGACCACCGGCCTCGATCCGGTCACCTCGGCCACCATCGACAAGCTCATGGTGCGCATGCGGGAGCAGTTGGGGGTGACGGGCATCGTCATTACGCACGACATGCGCAGCGCCTACACGGTAGGGACGCGCATCGCCATGCTCTACGAGGGCCGGGTGCACGCCGTGGGCACCGTGGACGAGATCCAGCACAGCACGGATCCGCTGGTGCGGCAGTTCGTGGAGGGGCGGGCCACGCTCGACGACCACACGCCGTTGGTGGCGGGGCTCCCGGGGAGTCTCCCGCCGGATGCGCTGACTACACCGCATCGGTAATGGCCACGCCGGCCCGCGATCCGCGCCGCGACCCCGGTCGCGACGGCACCGACCCGTCATCCTCCGCCACGGGGGGCGACGCGCAAGGGCGCCGGCGTCTGCGCGCCAGGCTCGAGACGTCGGCCGGCGGGGTGGTGTACCGCGTGCACGAGGGCGAGCCGCTCTTTCTGCTCATTCGCGACAGCTACAAGAACTGGGGATTTCCCAAGGGGCATCTCGAGACCGACGAGGCACCCGACGCGGCCGCGTTGCGCGAAGTGCGCGAGGAAACGGGGCTCGACGACGTGATGCTCGACGGACAGATCGACACGATCGACTGGTTCTTCCGCTTCCGCGGCAAGCTGGTGCACAAGGTCTGCCACTTCTTTCTCATGCGCACCGAGGCCGAGAGCACCACCCCACAGCGCGCCGAGGGGATCACGGCCTGCAAGTGGGCGCGCTTCGACGAGGCGACGCAGCTGGTGAGCTACGCGAATGCGCGCGACGTGCTGTTGCGCGCCAACGCCATGGTGCAGGGAATCGACGTGAACGTTGATCCTGCCGGAGCGCCGCGGCGTCCCACCCCGCCGGCCTCCATGCAGGCCGTGGTGGGCGACCAGACCGCCTGACGTCACGCATGCCCCCGGCTTCGCGTGCCGCCGACGCGTCGGCGCCCTTGCTGTGTGTCGTCGCGCTCTGCAAGCGTGATCGGGCGCGGCAGCTCGTACGCACGGCGTTTCCGCGACGGCGCGCGCACGTGGTGTCGGCCAAGAGTGCGACCGATGTGGAATCGCACCTGGTGCGGGAGCTGGTGGACGCCGTCATCATCGACGCGGGAGCGGGCGACGACGCGCAGCGGCTCATTGCGCGTGCCGATGAATTCCAGAGCGTCCCCTTCGTGTTGGTGACCACGCTGCTTCCCGCCGATGCGCCGCTGCTGGCGCGGGCCGCCGATGCCGGTATCTGCGAGGTACTCATCGAAGGCGTCGATGAAGGGGCCGCCCGCGAACTGGTCACGCGTCGCGCCTTCTCCGTGCGCTTCGAGCGGGCGTTGGCTGTCCCGCCGCCGGTGCTGCACCTCGAGACGCCGCTGCAGCTGGCGGTGTGGCACAGCGTGGTGCGACGCGCCGGCCGTCCGGTGCGCACGGACCAGTTGGCGAAGGAGATCGGCGTCTCCCGCGAACATCTCTCGCGCAGCTTCGCGGCAGGGCAGGCGCCCACCCTCAAGAAGATCATCGACCTGGTGCGGGTGCTGGCGGCGGCCGAGCTGTCGAAAAACGCGGGCCATGATGTGCGCGATGTGGCGGAGGTGCTGGGCTTTGCCAGCTCCTCGCATCTGAGCAGCACGACACAGCGGCTGGTCGGGGCTCGTGCTTCCAGCCTCAGTCGCCTGCGGGCGATGGACCTGCTCGAGCGGTTCTCGCGCTATGCCGCACTGCCCGACGAGGAGTCGCAGCCGGCGTAAAGATCGGCCGGACGGGCGGTCCGCGGGGCGGGGTCGGGCGTTGCCCCAACCGCGGTGTGCCGTACCCCACCCTCGACCGCGGTCCCCCGAAGCCGTCCCGGAATGGACGCGCTCTCGAACAATGCCGAGCGGTCGCGGGTTGCTCTCCCTCCCCGCTTGTGATAATTTTCACAAGCTATACCCGAATCGCTCCCGCAGCGGTTGTCCGAAGCGGCATCCAAATTCGCATCGCACGCGGTTCGTCCGCGTTCTTCCGCGCGTTTCCACAGCAATTACACGCCTCGCATCATGGCCACCCAGACCGCCCTGCGTCCCGGCGAAATCAAGGACATCCTCCTCCGGGAGATCGAAGCCGCCGACCTCGCCGATCTCAACGTCGAGGAAGTCGGTAGCGTCCTCGAAGTGAAGGACGGCATCGCCCGCATCTACGGCCTCGGCAAGTGCATGGCCGGCGAGATGCTCGAGTTCACGTCGTCGGAGACCAAGCAGGTCATCACCGGCATGGCGCTGAACCTCGAAGAGGACAACATCGGCGCCGTCATCCTGGGTGACTATCTCCAGCTCAAGGAAGGCGACGAAGTCCGCCGCACCGCGCGCGTGCTCGAAGTGCCCGTTGGCCCCGAGCTCATTGGTCGCGTCGTCGATCCCCTGGGCCGTCCCATCGACGGGCTCGGCGAGATCCGCGCCACCCACTTCCGCAAGGTCGAGTCGCCGGCGCCCGGCATCATCGTGCGCCAGCCCGTGAAGGAGCCGCTGCAGACCGGCATCAAGGCCATCGACAGCATGATTCCGATCGGCCGTGGCCAGCGCGAGCTCATCATCGGCGACCGGTCGACCGGCAAGACCGCCGTTGCGATCGACACGATCATCAACCAGAAGGGGCAGGGCGTCATCTGCGTGTACGTCGCCATCGGCCAGAAGGCGTCCACCATTGCCTCCGTGGTCGAGAAGCTGCGCCAGTCCGGCGCGCTCGAGTACACCATCATCGTCGCCGCCTCGGCCTCCGATCCGGCGCCGATGCTCTACATCGCGCCCTACTCGGGCTGCTCGATGGCCGAGTACTTCATGTACAACGAGGGCAAGCCCACGTTGTGCGTGTACGACGACCTGTCCAAGCAGGCCGCCGCGTATCGTCAGCTGTCGCTCGTGCTGCGTCGTCCGCCGGGCCGCGAAGCCTACCCCGGCGACGTGTTCTATCTGCACAGCCGCCTGCTCGAGCGCGCCGCGAAGCTGCGCGAAGATGATGCGGTGGTCGACGGCACGAACATCCTCAAGCCGGGCGGGTCGCTGACCGCGCTCCCCATCATCGAAACGCAGGCCGGTGACGTGTCGGCGTACATCCCGACCAACGTCATTTCCATCACCGACGGTCAGATCTTCCTCGAGACCGACCTGTTCAATGCCGGCATCCGCCCGGCCGTGAACGTCGGCATCTCGGTGTCGCGCGTCGGCGGCTCGGCGCAGACGAAGGCCATGAAGAGCGTGGCCGGTCGCCTGCGTCTCGACCTGGCGCAGTTCCGCGAACTCGAAGCCTTCGCGGCCTTCGCGTCGGACCTCGATGCGGCCACGAAGCGGCAGCTGGAGCGCGGAGCGCGCACCGTGGAAATCCTCAAGCAGGGGCAGTACTCGCCGTTGCCCTTCGAGGAGCAGGTCGCGGTCATCTACGCGGTGACCAACGGCTTCCTCGACACCATCGACACCGGCAAGGTGCGGGCGTGGGAGAAGGGCTTCCTCGAGTACCTGCGGGCGCAGTTCCCGCAGATCCTCGACGGCATGCGCAGCAGCAAGGCGCTGGCCAAGGATGCCGAGGCGGAGCTCAAGCGCGCCATCGAGCAGTACACCAAGGGTTTCGCGTCGTGAGTCGTGGGTTCTGAGTTCCACTCCTCATTCACCCACGACCTGACGTAAGCCCTCATGGCAAAAGGCAGAGAACTGAAGGGGCGCATCAAGTCCGTCGAGAACACGCGCAAGATCACGCGCACGATGGAAATGGTGGCTACCTCCAAGATGAAGCGCGCGGCCGATCGCGTGAGTGCCGCGCGGCCGTACGCGCTGGCGCTCGGCGACGTGCTGGCGCACGTGTACACGCCGGAGCTGGCGGAGCAGTTCCCGCTGCTGCGGCGTCCCACGCAGATCCGGCGGGCCGCGCTCGTCGTGCTCACCGCCAATCGTGGACTCTGCGGCGCGTTCAACACCAACCTGCTGCGTGAGTCGCGTGCACGACTGGCGGAGTGGGAAGGACAGGGCGTGTCCGTTGAGCTCCACGTGGTTGGGCGCAAGGGGATCGGCTTCTACAAGTATCTGGGGCGGACGCTCGCCGGGGCGCGCGCGGACATCGGCGATCGGCCCACCTCGGCCGATGCCGCCTCGCTCATCGACGACTTGATGGCGCGCTACGCGGCGGGTGATCTCGACGCGGTGTACATCACCTACGCGAAGTACAAGTCGGCCCTCTCCACGCCGCCGGCCACCGAACAGGTGCTGCCGGTCGTGGCGCCGTCGACCACCGGAGGCGCGACCGTGGCGCGCGAGTTCATCCTCGCCCCCTCGGCCGACGACATTCTCGAAGCGTTGTTGCCGCTTTATGTGCGCAACACCATCTACCGCGCCCTCGTGGAAACGGCGGCCGGTGAGCAGGGCGCCCGTCGAACGGCCATGAAGAACGCCACCGACAACGCCACCGAGATGCTGCAGCTGCTCAAGCGCACGTACAACTCGGCGCGTCAGGCGCAAATCACGCAGGAAATCGCCGAAATCGTCGGCGGTGCATCGGCACTGCAGGGCTGACGTTTCACCATATCCAGTACGCACTCATGGCTATCACTGCCGCGCCGACCGCAGTCGGCAAGATCGTTCAGGTCATCGGTCCCGTCATCGACGTGGCCTTCGAGAACGATCACCTGCCCGAGCTCTACAACGCCGTCACCGTCTCGGCAATCACGCCCGACGGTCAGACCATCAAGGTGACCGCCGAGGTCCAGCAGCACATTGGCCGCAACCAGGTGCGCGCCGTCGCCATGTCGTCGACCGACGGCATCACGCGCGGCATGGACGTGATCGACACCGGCAGCGCCATCACGGTGCCCGTGGGTGCGCCGGCCCTCGGCCGCATCCTCAACGTGCTCGGTGATCCGGTGGACGACGGCGCGCCAATTCCGGCCGATGCCGAGCGGTGGCCGATCCACCGCAAGCGCCCCGACTTCGTCAACCTCGAGCCCAAGACGGAAGTCTTCGAAACGGGCATCAAGGTGGTCGACCTCGTCGCCCCGTTCGTGAAGGGTGGCAAGATCGGTCTCTTCGGCGGCGCCGGCGTGGGCAAGACGGTCATCATTCAGGAACTCATCAACAACGTCGCCAAGGGACACGGCGGCAAGTCCGTGTTCTGCGGCGTGGGTGAGCGCACGCGCGAAGGGAACGACCTCTACCTCGAGTTCCAGGAAGCGGGCATTCTCGACAAGGTCGCGCTGATCTACGGGCAGATGAACGAGCCGCCGGGTGCGCGTCTGCGCGTGGCCCTCGCCGGTCTCACGGTCGCCGAGTACTTCCGCGACATGGAGAACGCCGACGTGCTCGTCTTCGTCGACAACATCTTCCGCTTCACGCAGGCCGGTTCGGAAGTGTCGGCGCTGCTCGGGCGCATGCCCAGCGCCGTGGGGTACCAGCCCACGCTGGCCACGGAAATGGGTGAGCTGCAGGAGCGCATCACCTCCACGCGCAACGGCTCGATCACGTCGGTGCAGGCGATCTACGTGCCCGCCGACGACCTTACCGACCCGGCGCCGGCCACGGCCTTCGCGCACCTCGACGCCACGGTCGTGCTCAACCGCAAGATCACCGAGCTGGGCATCTACCCCGCGGTGGACCCGCTCGACTCGACGTCGCGCATTCTCGATGCGCAGTACGTGGGTGAGCGCCACTACACCGCGGCGACCACCACGCAGCGCATCCTGCAGCGCTACAAGGAGCTGCAGGACATCATTGCCATTCTCGGCATGGACGAGCTCTCGGAAGACGACAAGAAGATCGTCGGCCGGGCCCGTCGCCTGCAGCGCTTCATGTCGCAGCCGTTCGCGGTGGCCGAACAGTTCACTGGTATTCCGGGCAAGTACGTGAAGCTCGAGGAGACGATTTCCAGCTTCGAGCGCATCTGCGCCGGTGAGTTCGACAATCTCCCCGAGCAGGCCTTCTTCATGGCCGGTGGCGTGGAAGACGTGGTGGCCAACGCGAAGAAGCTCCAGGGCTGATCCGTGGCCGAGCTCAAGGTGTCGGTGATCTCCCCCGAGCGGGTGTTGTACGAAGGCGCCGCGCGCGGGGTGATTGCGCCGGCGTTCGATGGGGAAGTCGGCATTCTGCCGATGCACGCGCCGCTGATGACCCTGCTGGGTCGCGGCATCCTGCGCGTGGACACCGCCGGTGGCGAGCAGCGTTTTCAGGTAGACGGCGGCTTTCTGCAGGTGGTGGATGATGCCGTGCGGGTCGTCACGGAACAGGCCAGCGCCGTCTGAGTATTGGTACCCCAGGAGGATCGCGCCCCACGTGAGGCGCGTGTGTCGCCGCGGGGCTCGTCGTGCAGAGCGGTGCCCGACGAGCCACCGCGACGACCGAACCGAGTGAATGCACACGCCAGCCGGCGCACCGGCTGGCGTTTTGCATTGGTGGCACAACGGTCATCCGGCGTGCGACGTAGGAGAGGGACACGCGCGGCCGTGCGCCGCCTGTCTGCTCGCGTCACTCCACGCTCCCCATGTCACTCCGTGTTGCGGTACTGGGCCAGCTCTCCGGCACGCTGCATGTGCAGCTCGCCGAGGTGGCCTCCGCCCTCGACCTCGTCCTGCTCGGGCAGGCGCCCGATTCGCGCGCCGCCACGGCCGTGCTGGATACGCAGCGGCCCGACATCGCCGTCGTGGCCACCACCTTGTCCGACGGCTCCGGGTTTGCGTTTGTCCGGTCGCTGGCGCCAACGCAGCGTCCCGCGGGGCTCATTTTCGTGGGCACGAGCGACGACGAGGCCGTCACGGCCTTTGAACTGCAGGCCACCGATTTCGTGCTGTGGCCCGCGGCGGCGGGGCGGCTCGAGGAGGCGGTGGCGCGGGCCAGGCAACAGGCGCTGCAGCTGGCCTTGCTGCGTACGGCCGACGAACTGCAGCGGCTGCTGGCCGAAGCCGGCGCCACTGCCGGCATGGATCTCGCTGCACTCTTCCGCACCCGCGGCGTGATGCCCGGCGCGCTGGAGGCCGCGACCGGCAACGACGACAAAGGTGGCGACGTGGCCCGTGCACGACGCGCGGTCGGTGCCGCCAACACGGGGACGCTGGTGGCGTCGTCGCCCTGGCGCGGGCAGGGGAAGGCCAGCGACGGGCGAGTGGTCACTCCTCGCGATCCGGGCGACGAGGCGGTCCTGGATCTGACGCAGGAGGATGGTGGGCTGTCCACCTCCGTGGCGCGACCGTTGCGCGTGCTCGTGCGGGAGGGGCGGCGGACGCGCTTCGTGCCGCTTGCCGATGTCGACTGGTTCGAGGCCGACGGCAACTACATCCGCGTGCACACGGCGGGGGAGCGGTTCCGCACGCGCGGGACGATCACCGCCATTGAAGCGGCCCTCGATCCGCGGCAGTTCGTGCGGATTCATCGGCGCGTGGTAGTCAACATGGATCGGGTGCGGGAGATGACCCCGCTGCCGGGCGGTGACGGCCTGCTGGTGCTGGGGGATGGCTCCACGCTCCGCCTGTCGCGCACCTACCGGTCACGCGTGCGCTGAATCACACAAATCGCCGCCGCACGGATCACTGCCGTGCGCGGGAGGTACAAGCCGCGATGGATTCAGGCTAACGTGCAGCCTGACCTTCCCTTCGACCAGGAGAGCGTGGCATGGTGTGTTCTGCGTGGCGGCGTCTGAGCCAAGTCGGTGTGGCAGCGATGGTGCTGGCGGCGAGTGCCGCGGTGAGCGCCGCGGTGGTGCCGCTCGAGGCGGCCGGCGCCCAGGCGTTCAATTATCCCTCCATGCAGACCCCGCGGGCGAGTACGCGCGACTATACCGGTGCGATCGTGGGCGGGGCGGGCACTTCCTTCCTGTTTCAGTGGCGTGAGGGCGCCGGGGCAGGGCAGCACTGGCAGCTCGACGCCGGCTTCGCCGACCCCAAGGGGCAGGTCGATCCCCTGGTGTTCATTGGCGGCGGCCTCGGCAAGGAGCTGACCCGCGCCAGCGCCGATCAGCCGCTGGACGTGCTGTTCACCGCGGGGGTGGGCGTGGCCTTCGGGGGCAATGCCACCAAGTTCCGCGTGCCCCTGGGGGTGAGTGTGGGGCACACCTTCGACCTCGACCAGGGCATGTCCCTCACCCCGTTCGTTCACCCGCGGCTGTCGGTGGATGCGTGCGGCCGCTGTGGGCCGCGCGACGATTCCCGGACCAATCTGAGCGCCAACTTCGATATTGGCGGGCACTGGCAAGTGAACCGCCAGTTCGGCGTGCGGGTGGCTGCAAGCTTCAGTGGCTCCGATCTCGTTGGGACCGATGAGACCGTGGCGATCGGCTTCAACTGGACTCCGGCGGGGTTGGTGCGGCGCTGACCACAGCGTGCGGCGCCAGGCGACGGCCGAACCTGCCCCGCCGGTGGGGGGCCGTCGCCGGTTTCATCATTGGGACAATTCACACCGTGCCGTATGCGCCCCGCCGCCGAGGTCAAGGGGCGGAGGGCCCGTTTCGCGCGGGAAACGCGTTAAAGAAATGCAGGGGACCCGACGATTCGGGCAGGTGGGACGGACAGGATTGATTTCAGTGACGAATCCGATACCATTGCTGTTCACATAGCCGAGGCTCGGTATGGAACCCATCAGCGTGGCGTGATGCTGCGTGGTTCACTGCCGTGACTTCGGCTTTTGCAATCGCCCCCAGCCCAGCGGGGGCGTGCGCGTCGGCCCCGCCTCCGGGGTCAGTAACGCCGTCCATCAGCACCCCCCACGGTGCCGGGCGGCTCTTCGTATGGTTGCGGCTTCGTGATCCGCGTGCCGCAACCGACAGTTCCTCTCCCCCGTTTCCGGCTCATTGAAGGCCGAGGGCTGAGCATGTCGAGATTGATGCGGTGGCTGTACCGGGCGCCTCTGGCCCTGGCACTGTCCCTGTCGCCGTTGGCGGCGCAGGCACAGCAGGGACCGGCGGTGATCACCGGTACCGTGAAGAGCGAGTTTGGTGATCCGCTCGAAAACGCGAACGTGTACATCGTCGAACTGGCGCTGTCGGTTGGCACGAACGCGCAGGGTCGATATACCATCACCATTCCGGCCGAGCGGGCGCGGGGCCAGCTGGTGCAGCTGCGCGCCCGTGCGATCGGCTACCGGTCGATCGCCCGTCCGCTCACGGTGAGCCGCGGCAATCAGACGTTCGATTTCGCGCTGCAGAAGGACGTCAACCGGCTGACCGAACTGGTCGTGACCGGTGTGACCGGTGCCACGGAGCAGACGAAGACGCCCTTCACGGTGGCGCGCGTGACCTCCGACCAGATGCCGGTCCCTGCCACCAACCCGCTCACGCAGCTGCAGGGTAAGGTGGCCGGTGCGCAGATCGTGGCCGCCTCGGGGCGCCCGGGTGCGCAGCCCAGCGTCATCCTGCGCGCGCCCACGTCCATCAACGCGTCGGGTCGTACGCAGGAACCGCTGTACGTCGTCGACGGCATCATCATCAACGGCGGCCTCCCCGACCTGAACCCCGAAGACATCGAGTCGGTGGAAGTCGTGAAGGGCGCCGCCGCCGCGTCGCTGTACGGCGCACGCGCGGGTAACGGCGTCATCCAGATCACCACCAAGACGGGCAAGACGTCGTCGCAGAACTCGATCAAGTTCGGCTTCCGCTCGGAAATCGGCACGGGCGACCTCGAGCGCCAGATCCAGATCGCGCAGCGGCACGGCCTCTTCACCGACGAAACGGGCACGCGCCTCTGCACCACCTCGGCGCCGTCGGTGCCGGGCATGTCGTTCGGCTGCTACCGCAGCATCGATTACGCCCGCGAAGCGCTGGCCGTGAACAACACGGTCACCGACTTCGCCAACACGCCGGTCGGCTTTCCGATCGACCCGGGCGCCGGCTCGCAGGGCGCGCAGCTGCGCAACATCTACCAGGCCAACCAGTGGCCGGTGCAGACGTTCGACGCGGTGAACCAGCTGTTCCGTCCGCAGCCCACCACGATCAACAACCTTGACGTGACCGGCCGCTACGGGAAGACCACCTTCTTCGGCTCGGTCAACCGTCTCGACCAGCAGGGCAACGTGAAGTTCCTGCAGGGCTTCCAGCGCAACTCGATGCGCCTGAACGTCGACCAGCAGGTGACCGACAAGTTCTCCTTCTCGGCCAACACCTTCTTCAGCCGCTCGCAGCAGGACGGCCAGAACGAAGAGAACGGTGGCGGCAGCGTGTTCTTCCGCCTCACGCGCGTGCCGCCCCTCGTGGACCTCACGCGCACCGACAGCCGTGGCCGTCTGTTCATCCGCCCCAACCTGCAGGGCGCGGGGCTGCAGAACGAAAACCCGCTGTACGCGCTGCAGAACATCGATCGCCTCGACCAGAACGACCGCTTCCTGATCGGCTCCACGGCGCGCTACACGCCGTTCACGTGGCTCGATCTCGAAGCCAACTACTCGTTCGACAACAGCCGCGCGATCGGCTTCCAGAACACGGACAAGGGGTTCCGCACCACCACGAACAACCCGGCCACGAACAACGGCAACGTGTTCCGCTTCAACACCAATTCGCAGTCGTACAACGCCAGCCTCAACGCCACGGCGCGTTGGGAGCCCATGGAAAACCTGCGGACCCGCTACACCCTCCGCTACATCGCGGAAGAGCAGCAGTTCAACCAGGTCGTGTCGCAGGGCACGCAGCTGCAGCTGCAGGGCGTGCCGCAGATCGGCAACACGCTGGCCACCACGCGTACGGGCTCGTCGTTCCAGCAGACGGTTCGCGGCGTCGGCTACTTCGGCTCGGTGAACGCCGAGTACAAGGACCGCTACATCGTGGACGCCCTGCTGCGGCGTGACGGCTCGTCGCTCTTCGGTTCCGAGCAGCGCTGGCAGACGTTCGGCCGCGGCTCGCTGGCCTGGCGCGTGACGGAAGAAGGGTGGTGGTTCCTGCCGCAGATGAACGAACTCAAGCTGCGCGCGTCGTACGGAACGGCCGGTGGCCGCCCGAGCTTCGCTGCCCAGTACGAGACGTTCTCGCTCAACGCGGCCGGTGTGGCCGTGCCGGGCGTGCTCGGCAACGCCAACCTGCGTCCGGAAATCGCGCGCGAAACGGAAGTGGGTGCTGACTTCGAGCTCTTCAACCGGCTCGGCGGCAACATCACCTACGCGCGCACGCGCGTCAGCGACCAGATCCTGCAGCCGCCTCTTCCGGCCGCCTCGGGCTTCACCAGCCAGTGGGTGAACGCCGGTACGCTGCAGAACAGCGCGTTCGAAGTGTCGCTCAACATGCCCATCATCAGCCGCCGGAACCTGAACTACACGGCGCGCCTGACGTACGACCGCATCCGTTCGGAAGTCACCGAGCTCAACGTGCCGGCCTACAACTTCGGCAACGGCAACGTGACCAACTCGGGCGGCCTCTTCCGCATCGAAGCCGGCGTGCCGTACGGCACGATGTACGGCCGCTCGTTCGTGCGCAGCTGCGGCCAGCTGCCGGGCGCCTTCCAGTCGCAGTGTGGCGGCGCGGGGAGCGCGTTCCAGCGCAACTCCGACGGCTACATCGTATGGGTTGGCCAGGGCAACTCGCTGCAGGACGGCATTGCCAAGAACCTCTGGCAGTCCACCCTGCCCGCCACCGCGGCGCCGTTCGGCGTGGCGGCGGCGTGGGGACACCCGATGATCGTGCGTGACACCACGCTCGCCACGAACAACCCGGGTCGCGTGGGCGCCATCGGTCAGGCGCTGCCCACCTTCCGTTGGTCCACCTCGCAGACGCTCACCTACAAGCGTCTCACGGTGAACGGCCTCATCGACGCGACCGTGGGTCGCGCGGTGCAGAACCAGGGGCTGGCGTGGTCGCTGCTCGACTTCATGTGGGGCGGCTCCGACCAGGCGGGCCGGAGCACGGCCGACGCGCGTCCGATGTCGTACTACTACCGCGCCGGTCCGCCGGACAACGCGGCGGGCATTGGCGGGCTGTACGACGTGCTCGGGCCGAACGACTTCAACGTGGAAAAGGCCACCTTCGCGCGTCTGCGGGAAATGCTCATCTCGTACCGCGTGGGCAAGGTGCGCAACGTGGGTGATTGGAGCGTGAGCCTCATTGGCCGCAACCTCTACACGTGGACGAGCTACCGCGGATTCGATCCTGAAGTGGGTGTGTCCGGCAACTCCGGGCAGGCCGGGTCGGGCGTGCTCAACGCCTTCGACAACTTCACGTTCCCGAACATCCGCACGATCACGCTGTCGATCGGCACCACGTTCTGACCACGCGGGTGGGTGGCGCGCGCCCATAGAGGCGGCGCGCCACCGCTCCCACCTTTCCGAGAGATTTGATGCGACTCCATTTCCGTTCCGTTCTGTTCGCAGGCGTGGCGACTCTGTCGCTCGCGGCGTGCTCAACTGATCTGGCGGTCACCAACCCCAACAATGCCGACATCACGCGCGCGCTGGCCCGGCCGAGTGACGTCGAAAACCTGTTGGCCGGTGGCTTCAATCAGGTCGTGAACAACACGACCGGTGGCGCCAGTGACAACCTGAACAACTCGTTCCAGGTGATGTCCCACGAGAACTACACGGGACTCGCCAACTTCAACATGGGACCGCGCGCCGGCTTGCCGCGCACGCCCATCCTGAACTTCCCGAACAACCCCGGCAGCGCGTCGGTCTCGAACGACTTCAATGGTCTGTCGCGTCTGACCCGCTCCACGACCATCGCGCTCGAGCGGTTGGCCACCACGGGCTTCACGCTCGGCACGCCGGCGCAGGACCTGCGCGCCCGCGCGTACGGCCGCTTCATTCTGGGCCTGTCGCTCGGCAACCTCGCCCTGTCGTACGACTCGGCGGCAGTCGTGGTCCCTGGGGCCGATGCGGTTCCTTCGCTGGTGGCGTACGACTCGGTCATGCGGGCGGCCATCAGGCAGCTCGACGACGCCCTCGCCGATGCCAGCAACCCCGCTGCTGGCGGCGCCGGCGGCTTCCCGCTGCCGGCCTCGTGGCTCAACCTGGCAACCGGCAATGTGACGGCGGACCAGTTCCAGCGCATCATCCGGTCGTATCGTGCCCGCTTCCGTGCCGAAGTGGCGCGTACGCCGGCCGAGCGGCAGGCGGTGAATTGGGGGCAGGTCATCACCGATGCGCAGAACGGCATTACGGCCGACCTGAACATCAGCATGAACCCCGCCACCGGCTGGACGCAGACGTGGGTGGTGCAGCATTACACGGGCACCAACTGGCACGTCATGACACCGATGATCATCGGCATGGCGGACAGCACGGGTGCGCAGTATCAGACGTGGCTCAACCAGCCGCTGCTCAATCGCCAGCCGTTCCTCATTCGCACGCCGGATCGCCGCTTCCCGGCCGGCAACGACCGCGCAGCGCAGCAGGCGGCGTCGAATGGCGGCACGCAGGGGTCGGTGCTGCCCACGGGCGTGTACTTCCGCAATCGCGTGATCGCCAACGACGGCGCGGCCGCCGACGGCACCTGGGGCTTCTCGTGGTACGACCACGCTCGCTTCCAGGCGTTCCAGAACGCGGCGCGCATTGGCACGTTCCCGCACATGGTCATGCCCGAGATGTGGGGGCTGATCGCGGAAGGGGCCATTCGCACCGGCAACTTCACGCTCGCCGCGGAGATGATCAACAACACGCGTGTGAGCCGCGGTGGGCTGCCGAGCGTGGCGGGTATCACCGACCTCAACACGCCGGTGGCGGGCGGCAGCAGCTGCGTGCCGCGCATCCCGGTGTTCAGCGGCGGCAACTTCACCACGCGCTGCGGCAACATCCTCGAAGCCATGAAGTGGGAGAAGCGCATGGAGATGGCGTACATCTCCTACGGCGCCTGGTACTTCGACATGCGCGGCTGGGGCGATCTGCCGGAAGGCACCCCGATCCACTTCCCGGTGCCGTGGCAGGAGCGTGACGTGCGTGTGCAGCCGTTCACCAACATGGGTGGCGTTGGCCAGCCCGGCGGCTCGCAGCGCGGTACCTACGGCTTCTAAGGCTTCTCCACACACCGATGCGTCGAGCGGCTGCGATCCTGCCCACTGCGCTGGTACTGGTCTCCAGTGCCTGCTACTCCTACGTCCCCGTGACCGGCACGCCGGTCCCGGGACAGGAGCTGGCGCTGGTGGTCACCGATCGCGGCCGGGTCGCGCTCAACGAGCGGCTCGAGCCAGAAATCGATGAGCTCCGTGGTACGCTCGTGCGCAAGACCGACAGCAGCTACACGCTGGCCATGAAGCAGACGGTCACGCTGCGTCGCACCACCTCCACCTGGGCCGGCGAGTCGTTGAGTGTCGCGGCGGCCTTCGTGGGGACGGTGCGCCGGAGAGAACTCTCACGGTCTCGCAGCTGGCTCGTCGCCGGTGGCGCCGCCGCGGCAGTCGTTGCTTTCATCGCCACACGCAGCTTCCTCGACGGCAACACCAGCGTCGAAACCGATCCCTCCAAACCGCCTACGGGTCCCGGACCAGCTTCGGTCCGTATCCCCGTGTCGTTTCCATTCCGGAGTCACTAGATGCGTTTCCGTCATCTCTCCTCCCTGATCGCTGCGGCCGCCGCTCTGTCGGCGTGCAGCACCGACGAAGTGAGCGGGGTTGCCACTCAACTCGCTCCGGCCGCGTCCGTGCGTTACGTGAACGCGGTCGGCGACACCAGCGCGCTCGACTTCCGCTTCGTCGACGGCGAAGTCGAAGGCTCGCCGCAGTTCGCCGGCATGACCTTCCGGCAGTTCACCCCGTACCAGCGTGCACGTGCCGGCACCCGCCGCATGCGCATCTTCACCAACCCGCAGCAGTACGGCAACCTCATTTCGGTGGCGCAGCAGCAGCACATCGACACGACGTTCACCTTCGAGGCGGGGAAGCGCTACACGATCATGTCGTTCGGCTTCTCCCGCGCCGGGGCCACGCCGCGTCACCGCCTCGTGATCACCGAGGATGTGCTGCCGACCACGCTCGCCGCCACGGCGGTTGGCGTGCGCACCATCCACGCGGCAGCGGGTGTGGGCAACGTGGATGTGTGGGTGCAGCCCAGTGAGAATGCCGCCGGGGTGACAGGCGCCCCCACGGCGGCCAACGTCGCGCCGCTCGCGGCTACGGCGTATCTCACCCTCGCGGCGCGCCCGGTGGGTTCGCTGCTCTACCGCTGGGACGTGGCGCCCACCGGCACCACGACGCCCGTGACCATGTCGCCCAACAGCGGCCTGCCCGGCCAGGTCGGCACGGCGGCGCAGAATCCGCTCGTTGGCTTCCAGGTGGGTCGCAGCATCATCACGGCCATCGTGTTCGCGCCGTCGGTGGCCGGCTCGCGTGCGCCGCAGGGCGGCGAGTTCGCCAACGTCGGCATGCGCTTCCTGCCCGATCGTCATCTCGATACGACCGAGCAGTAACCCCGGCGGCACTGGTGGTACCGAAGCCGCCGCTTCCCTCGGGAGGCGGCGGCTTCGAACTTTGCCCCACCGCTGTGGGTATCTTGCAACAGCGCTGCCACCCCCGTCGCCGAACCCTCACTTCGTCCGGAGGCGTCATGTCTCTCGCCACCAGAACTCCGCTCACGGGGCTCGTTGCCCTGATCGCCGTGTCGCTGCTCACCGCCTGCCAGGCGGGCAAGGCGCCCGATGTGGCGGCCGCCCCGGTCTCGAGTGTGCCCATGGGAACGGGCGGCGGAACGCGCGGCTTCGGGTTGGAGGTCACGAAGCGTACCGATGGCGTGGAGACCACTGTGGCCGCATCGCGGGCTGCCGTCTTCGCCGCCCTCGAGTCGGTGTTTGCCGGCCTTCCGCTGCCGCTCACGATCCGTGACGCGGCGGCCGGTACCATCGGCAACGAAGGGTACAAGTTTCGCCGTAAGCTCGGGGACATGCCCTCGCGCAAGCTGTTCGACTGTGGGGGAAGCTCCGGCATGCCCAACGCCGAGACCTACACCATCAAGATGTCGGTGCTGACCAATGTGGCCGAGGCGGGAACGGGCAGCACGAAACTCACCACGGTCGTCGTGGCGAGCGCGGAGAATCCCAATTATCCCGGTTCCGGCGTGAGCTGTTCCTCCACCGGCGCCCTCGAGGCGCGCATTGCCGGCGATCTGCGCACGCGCCTCAACGCGACACCCCGCTGACGAACCACACCCTGATCATGCCTTCGCTCTCCCAGTGGCGCGCCCTGCGCGCTGCGTTCATTGCCGCCTGTTGCGCCATCGTGGCTCTGCCTATGGGACAGCTGGCGGCGCAGTCCGGCGCCGCCGCAGCGCCCGTGACCGGCATTGCCGGCGTGGTGGTGGACAGCGCCGGACGCACCATTCGCGATGCGCAGCTTACCGTGCGCGAGGCCGGCAAGCGCGGCGCGAACGCGCGCAAATGGGAAGCGCGCTCCGACTCCGTGGGCCGCTTCCGCATCGAAGGCATTGTGGCGGGGACGCTGCGCCTCGAGGTGCTGCGCGATGCCTACGAACCGGCGGGCTTCGATCTGCAGATCGCCAACGGGGTGGTGGCGGAAGTCCGGCTGCGTCTGGTGGAGGACGAAGTGTGGCAGCTGGCCAAGCGCGCAGCCGATTCCCTGGCGCGTGAGGACAGTATTGCCGCCGCCGCGGTGCGTGGCCGTAGCGGCGCCCCGTTGCTCGCGGCGCCAGCGGGAATGACCGCCGATAGCACGCGAGCCACCGGCACCACCGAAGTGACCTTCAGCCAGGTCATCACCGCATCATTGCCCGCGTCCACGGCGCCAGCGGGGCCACGCCGCCCGGGCGCTCCGTCCAACCTCCTCACCGGGCGTGTGCTCTCCCCCGCCGGAGAACCGGTCGCGCGCGCGCAGATCCAGGCCATGGGGACCAACTTCTTCACGCTCACCGACTCCACCGGCCGGTTCTTCTTCCGCGACCTCGCCCCCGGTCCGTACTTCGTGCGCGCACGCAAAGTTGGGTACGAGCCGGTGGTGTTCACCGCCACCCTCGCGGCCATCGACTCCATCGAAGCCGCCGTGCGGCTCACGCCGCTCCTGGGCGTGAACACCACCCGCCTCGATACCATGCGCGTCACGGCAGAGTACGACCGCATGAGTCGCCGGCTCAAGGGGTTCGAGGAGCGCCGCGCCACCATTCGCGGGCTCTTCATCGACCGCGAAGAAGTGGCCATGCGCAAGCCGCAGCTGCTCAGCGACCTGCTGCGCGGGCGCGGCAACATCACCGTGCAGCGCAACGGGGTGGGTGACACGCAGATCTTCGGGTCGCGCCTCAGCATCAGCACCGGCTACTGCCCGCTCGCGCTCATCCTCGACGGCACGCTCATCAACACCAACGGCGGGCGCATGGACAACTTCGTGCCCATCGACATGGTGGCGGCCATCGAGGTGTACAACAGTGGCACCTCGGTGCCCGGCGTGTTTGCGCGCCCGGAAACCGACTGTGGTGCGGTGATCGTTTGGACACGCTGAGGAGCGGACGCGCCGCTCCTCTCTGTCTCATTTCTTGCGCGCCTCGATCTCCGCTTGCGGATCGCGCAGCCAGATGACAATCACCGCGCAGTCGCCGTAGCGCTGGTGCTCGGGTGGTGTGGACAATCGGCTGGTGTACACCTCCATGGCCCGGATGTCCTGGGCGCGAATCATGGCTTCGGGGCCAATCGCGCCGCCGGCATCGAAGCGCACACGGTTCACGACGAACGCGGGAAAGCATCCCGTACCACGGCCCGCCACCAGGCGCTGGCTGCGGTCGCTGGAACGCCCGCGAATACCTGGCACCATGCGTAACGCGGTGGACAGGTCGTTGACCCCCGCCAGCGTCTCACGCTCGAAGAAGTAGCCCGTGCCCTTCTTGCGCCGTTCCTCAAAGCCGGCGGAGTCCCACGCGGCGGTACGGGATGCGCGCACCACGAAGGTGCCCAGCACCGCGAGATTGCGATCGATGGTGATGTCGCGATCCACCTGCTCGCCGGGGCGCACACTCACCCCCAGGCGCTGCGGCTGAAAGCCGATCGCGCGCACCTCGAGCGTGCGAATGCCCGCCGGGACGCTGTCGATGACGAAGCGACCGGCCGCGTCGGTCACCGTGCGGCGTACGGGGCGGTCGATGCTCACCGTCACGTTGGGGAGGCCGTCGCCGGCCAGGGTAAGGATGCGTCCCGCCACGCGCGCCGGCCTGATATCGGCACGTGGTGCCACCGCACGCGGCGCCGCCGCACGCGGCGCCGCCGCACGCGGTACACTGTCACGCGCGGGGGCCACGGGATCCACCGACAGGTCGTAGCCCGCCAGCACGCGCGCGCCCAGCTGCACACGCACGTGCGCCGCGTCGTCCGCATGAGCGGCGCTCCACAGCTCCACCGGAGAAAAACGCGGCACATCGCACAGCACGAAGTGCCCGTCGGCGTCGGTACGCACCCGCGCGCGCGGTCGGGTCCCTGATCCCGCAAAGCTCGAATCGCTCGAGCGCCACGCACCGATCACCTCGACGCCCGCCAGTGGCGAATCATCGCTGGCGCGACGCACCGTTCCCAGCAGTGCCCCCGTTCCTCCCTGCCGCGTGGGTTTGCACACGGCGCCGAGGAACAACTCCGGCGTGGGGAGCCACACGGACCGCCGAGTGCTGTCCGTCACGACGAGCGGGATCGGGAGCGTCGTGACGCCGATGGAGTCGAGCACCGGATGCCGAACCAGCAGTCGCCGCGCGCCACGTGCGACGCTGTCGAGCACGAACGCGCCGTGCGCATCGGTGAGCACGGAGCCCTCGCGTCCTTCGACGGACATGAGGGCACCGCGCAACGTGTCGTTGGTGACCAGTGAATCGATGAGCACACCGCGCAGTACGGTGCGCCCCGTGAGACCCGGTGGCACCACCAGCGTGCTCCCGGTGGCATCCCATGCGGCGGCCGGTGCGCGTGAGCCGGGGGCACACGCGGTCGCCAGCGCCAGCATCCCCACCATGGCCACGGCGGTGCGAACGACGGTCATGCGACGGTCACCGGCAAGGAACGGACATGCGTGAATCGTACGGTCCGGCCGCCACGATGGCGAACGGCTACGCAAGCAATTCGGACACGAGCGCCACGCTGCGGTCGGTGGCACCACGCTCGGCCTCCACCACGGCTTTCGCCGCGCCACCGGCAATGGCGCGCGCTTCGGTATCGTGCAGCCACCGACCGAGCGCGCGCTCCAGTTCGGTCGCTCCGGCCACGGCCACGGCGCCACCCGCCGCCAGCAGCAGCCCTGCCTCGCGGCTTCCACCATGGCGCGGACCGAAAAGCACGGGGGCGCCGAAGGCGGCCGGTTCGATGGCCGAGTGCAGTCCGGCGCGATGAAAGCCACCGCCCACGTAGGCCGCCGTGGCGTGCGCATACAGATCACCAAGCACCCCCACGCGATCGACCACGATCAGATCGGCGTCGGTGTCGGCCCCCCCACGCTCCAAGTCCCCCAGGGTGACCGTCCGCATGCCGTGCGTGCGTCCCCAGGCGAGCAAAGGCGCCAGATGCGCCGCGGTGGGTTCGTGCGGGGCAATGATGAGCCGAGCCGCCGGCAGCGTCCGTCGCAGGGGCACCCAGGCCGCCATGAGCACCGCCTCATCGCTGGGCCATGTCGATCCGGCCACCAGCGTTGGCCGATCGCTGGCGGTGCAGCGCACATGGAGCGCCGCCCGGTCCACAGCCGTGGCGCGGCGCCATACCTGATCGAAGCGCGTATCGCCGGTCACCCGCACGCGGCTACGCGGCACGCCCAGGTCAGCAAGGCGCTCCGCGTTCGCCGCATCGATGGCCCCCACCAGCGAGAGCGCGGCATACGCGTCGCGCAGCAGCGCCCGGGACCAGACCGAACGCCGCCCGGAGCCTTCGGCCAGCGTGGCGCTGAGCAGGGCCACGGGAACGCCCCGGGCCACGGCACGCTCCACCAGCACCGGCCACACATCGAGCTTCACGAACACCAGCAGACGAGGCTGCAGCAGGTCCAGCAGGCGCTCCGCCCCCTGCACGCTATCGAACGGCAGGTATTCGGTGAAATCGGCGCGGACCGAGCGGGCAAACTGCTCGGCGCTGGGGGAAAAGAACGAATACGCCTGCTGCATGCCGGGGTGCGCCGTGCGCCACGCCTCGGCGACGGGGCGCGCCTGCAGCCCTTCCCCTACCGACGGGGCGTGCCACCACACCAGCGGGCGCGCCAGGTCACGTGCGCGTGTCGTCTGCGCGGCCCACCGGTCGAGCAGCCCGCGTCGGGCCCGTACCGAGCGCCAGACCTTGCCCGATGCATTGGGGGCAATGGAGGCCAGCATGTTCGCCATGCCGGTTGCTGCCTGATACCACGGACGCCACGCCGAATGCATGAGCGACGAATGGTTGTGCGCCGACTCAGCGGCCGGGGCGACCCTTGGCCGACTTCGCCATGACCAGTGCCGTATCGATGGCCTGACGGAAGTCCTGATACGGGAGCGCGCCCTTCACCAGGAACGTGCCGATGATGAACGATGGCGTGGACTGCACGCCGGCCTGCGTGGCCTGCGCGATGTCGTTGTTCACGAGGTTCGCGATGGGCGCCGACACGCGGCACTTGTCGAACGCCGGCACATCGAGCGACAGGTCGCGGGCGAGCCGGGAGAGGAGCGGCGACACATCACTCATGCCGCGCGCGGTCCCGAAGTTGTCGAAGATGCCGTCGGCATACTCCCAGAACTTCCCCTGCGCCCCGGCGCACAGCGACGCCTGCGCCTGGGCGCGCGCGTGCGGGTGGATGCTTTCGAGGGGCAGGTGGAGGTATGCGAAGCGGATCTTGCCCGGATCGATGTAATCACGCTTGAGCCGCGCCATCGACGAATCGTGCCACTGCTTGCAGTAGGGGCACTGGAAGTCGCTGATCATGACGACCCACATGGCGCTTTCCGGCCCCATGAGGCGGCTGCGATCGGCCTTCTGCATCAAGGCCATGTCGGCCAGCGAGTCGCCCCCTGCGATGACTGGCTGGGCGGCCGTGGCCGACGCCGGTTGCGCCGCCGTAGCGGTCGAGTCGGTGCCGCCGGTGCGCTGGCGGGCGGCGGCATCGGCCCGCCCGCAGGCGGCCGTGGTGCCCAGCCAGAGAAGAAGTGCTGCAGCGCGGAGAACGGGGGAGGTACGGGCCATGTCAGAAGCCTAGCGCCCCGAGCCGCGGCGCGCACGGTCCGGGGGTGAGTTGAGGCGACCCCAGGCTGGCACTTTGGCCATGACGCGGGAGTATAGTACCTCTGTGCACATGAACCGACCGAAGGGACGACCACGGTGGCTGGTGTGGCTCCTCGCCATGATGGGCGCGGCGGCGCCGCTGGGGGCGCAGCCGCCGGCGTTGCCGCAACCGGTGGGCTATGTCAACGACTTTGCCAACGTCATTCCCGACGAGGTGGAGCGGCGCCTGGTGGCGCTGGCGGAGCGGCTCAACGCCGCCACGCGCGGCGACATGGTTGTGGTCACGCTCCCCGATCTGGCCGGTCGCCCGGTGGAAGAGACGGCCCTGCGGCTGGGACGCGAGTGGAAGATCGGCGCGGACGCGCAGATCGGCGACGCGGCCCGCAACGCCGGCGTGGTCATTCTCATCGTTCCCAAGGAATCGGCGCAGGACGGCCGTGGCCGCTGCCGGATCGAGACGGGGCAGGGCGCGGAGGGGTTTCTCACCGACGCCACGGCCGGGGCGCTCTGTCGAGAGCAGGGTGATCGGTTTCGCGCCCAGGACTACGGCGGTGCCATCGAGGCCATCGCGTTTGGTGTGGCCGATCGGTACGCCGCCGCGTTCAACGTCACTCTGGACGGGCAGCCCCGGGCGCCACAGCGCTCATCGCGCAGTCGCCCCAACGGCGGCGGTTTTCCGGTGGCGCTGGTCATCATCATCGTCCTGTTCGTGCTCAGCTCCTTTGGCGGACGACGGCGACGGGGGTGCATGGGGTGCCTCCCCATCCCGATCCCGGGCCCCGTGATCTACACGGGCGGGTCGCACGGATGGGGTGGCGGCGGCTTCGGCGGCGGCGGTGGCGGCGGGTTTGGTGGCTTCGGCGGTGGTGGCGGTTTCAGCGGTGGTGGCGGTGGCTCTGACTGGTAAGGAATGGACATGGCAGCCAAGACGATGACGCTCGATGACCTGGTCGCGCAGCTGACGCACGTGCACGGCGATGCCCTGCAGGCGGTCGTGCTGTACGGCTCTGCCGCGAGTGGTGAGGACATTGCCGGCCGATCGGATCTCAACGTGCTGGCCATCGTGCACACCATGTCGCTCGCCTCGCTTCGGGCGCTTGGCCAGACGATGCGTGCCTGGCAGGAGGCGGGGCACCCCCCCGTGCTGGAGCTGACCACGGCCGAGTGGGTGTCGTCGGCCGACGTGTTTCCCATGGAGTACGCGGACATTCTCGAGCGGCATCGCGTGCTGGCCGGGTCGCTGCCGCTGGAGGGTGTCACGGTCTCCCTCTCCGACTTGCGGCTGCAGGTGGAGCAGGAGGCCATGGGCAAGCTGCTGCGGCTGCGCCGGGGCGTCATGCTGGCCGGCACCGACATCGACCGACAGCAGGAGCTGCTGCGAGCCAGCCTCAGCACGCTGCTGGTCATCTTCCGCGGTGTCATGCGCCTGCAGGGTGACGTGCCGCCGCGCGACAGCGCCCAGGTCATCGCCGCCGTGAGCGCCCGCTGCGGCTTTCCGGCGGAGCCCTTCGAACGGGTGCTGGCCTACAAGCGTGGCTCGGCGATGCCGTCCGGCGACACCGAACGCGTGCTGGAGGGGTATGTCGAGGGGATGACGGCTCTCGTGGCCTATCTCAATCGCTTCCAGCTGCCGGGGCAGACGATTATTGCCGGCCTGCTTCCGCAGTAGCTTTCCGTCGCATCCTCAACGTCATCATCCAGGAGTGTTCCGTGGCGTTCATTCGTCAGACTCGTCGTCGCGCGATGATCTTCGCGCTCACCATGCCGCTCGCGTTCGGGGCGTGCGGGTACAACAGCATTCAGGCGTACGACGAAACGGCCGCCCAGGCCAAGCAGAATATCGACGCCCAGCTGCAGCGGCGCGCTGATCTCATTCCCAATCTGGTGAACACCGTGAAGGGGTTTGCCGCGCAGGAGGAGAAGGTGCTCACCGAGGTAACACAGGCGCGCGCGGGGTTGGTGGGGGCCCTGCAGAAGCCTGGCGGTTCCGATCCGGCGGAGCTGGCTAACGCCAACGCGCAGCTCACCGGCGCCCTGGGGCGCCTGACGGTGGCCATCGAGGCCTATCCCGAGCTCAAGTCCAACGAGAACTTCCTGCGCCTGCAGGATGAGCTCACGGGGACCGAGAACCGCATTGCCGTATCGCGGACCGACTACAACAACGCGGTGCGGCAGTACAACGAGTACATCCGCAAGTTCCCCGCGGTCCTCACGGCCAAGGCCACGGGCGCCAAGGCCCGTGAGTACTTCGAAGTGACGGATGCGGCGGCACGTACGGCGCCCACGGTCGACTTCTCGAAGGACTGAATACCGGGGGGCCGCCGTCTCAGGCCGGTCTCGGGAACAGCGGCTCCCCCTTTTGCACGCGCCACCCCGCCACGTCGAGCCCCGCGAGCGTATCGACGCGCTGGTCGGCCACGTGGCCCGGCCCGCCGAGGTGCGTCCACAGCTGCTGCGTCTTGGTGGGCATGAAGGGCGCGAGCAGCACGGTCTGGGTCGCGATGCGACGAATGAGTGAGGCCAGGATGACGGCCAGCTCGTCGCGTCGCGCGGGATCCTTGGCCACGGCCCACGGCGCCGTGGCGGCGGTGTATTCGTTGGCACGCTGTGTCATGCGATACACGGCGGCGAGTCCGTCGTGCAGCAGCCAGCCGTGCTCGCCGTGCATGGCGGCATGGTACGACGCGAGGTCGGCGGCATCGGCCTCCTCCGCTGCCGGATGCGCCGCCGCAGGCACCACACCGTCACAGTACTTCTCCACCATCGCCATGGCGCGGCTCGCGAGGTTGCCGAATGCATTGGCGAGGTCGCTGGTGTAGCGCTCCTCGAAGCGCTCCCACGAGAAGTTGCCATCGCCGTCGAAGGGCACCTCGCGCAGCAGCACGTAGCGGAACGCGTCGGCACCAAAGCGATCAATGGCTTCACCCAGATCGAGCTTCACGCCGGCGCTTTTGGAGAAGCGCTCGCCACCCAGCGACACGAAGCCGTGCGCCCACACCTGCCGCGGCAGCGGCAGCCCGGCAGCGTGCAGCATGGCCGGCCAGATCACCACGTGAAAGCGCGTGATGTCCTTGCCAATGATGTGCAGGTCGGCCGGCCAGTGCTGTTCGAACCCGTCCTGGGGAAACCCGGTGGCGGTGAGGTAGTTGGGGAGCGCGTCGAACCACACGTACGTGCCCTGCGTTTCGCCGTTGGACAACGGCAGGGGAAAGGGCACGGCCCAGTCGAGGCGCGCGCGCGACGCCGAGACGTCTTCCAACCCCTGATCGAGCAGGCCGAGGATTTCGTTGCGACGGCTCTCGGGCTCGCAGAACGACGGATTGGTGGTGAGCAGGTCGCGCAGGAACTCCTGATACTTGGACAGCCGGAAGAACCAGTTGCGCTCTTCCACTTCCTCGAGCACCCGGGTGGGGTGCAACACGCACTTGCCGTCGGCGTCGATGTCGGCGTCCTGCTTGAAGGCCTCGCAGCCAACGCAGTACCGCCCCGTGTAGGAGCGCTCGTAAAAATCATCGGGGCTGCGCTCGGCGATGCGCCTGATCAGGGCGGCGACACCGGCCTTGTGATGCGCTTCGGTGGTGCGGATGAACTGGTCGTAACTGATGTCGAGCTTGGCCCACATGGACTGGAAGCGGGCCGCGATCTGGTCGGTAAAGGTCTGCGGCGCCATGCCTTCGCGGGCGGCGGTCTGCTGGACCTTCTGCCCGTGCTCGTCCATGCCGATCAACAGATGCACGTCGTCACCGCACTGGCGCCGATACCGCGCGATCACGTCGGCGCCGATCTTCTCCAGCGCATGGCCAAGATGCGGATCGCCATTCGCATAATCGATGGCGGTCGTCAGATAAAATCGCGGCATGCCCCAATGTAACTACGGCTGGTCGGGGATTGGGTCGGGGGCCGGGTCGCGGTACTTCCACTGCGGTCGGGGTACTGCCACTGCGGTCTGGGTACCGCCACCACGGTCGGGGTCTTCCTCCAGTCGTGGTCTCCGTCGGGTCAGGGTCTTTACGGCAGTCTGGGGGTGGGCTCCGGTCTGGCCGTTGCTTCGCTCGGCGTCTGGGGGCGGTAGGGGGGCCCCGACCCCGACGCCCAGCGCAGCGCCGGCCCCCCAACCCCGACCCCGACCGCGGTCGCCCCGACCCCCGCGTCGTTATGGCCCAACGGGCAATGTTCGGATGACACACGAGTGCGGAAGTCGTGCAATCATGGGCCATGCCCAGTCATCGCGATCTCAAAGTGTGGCAGCGGTCTCAAGACCTTTCGGCGCGCATCCACGATATCACGCGCGGCCAACTCTCCGCCTCAGCACCCGACCTTGTTGCTCAACTGCGCCGTTCCTCGCAGTCGATCGGTGCGAACATTGCCGAAGGACGTGGCCTCCGCACCAATCCGCAGTTCAAGCGGCACCTCGACATTGCGCTCGGGTCCGCCGCGGAA
This sequence comes from Gemmatimonas sp., assembly GCF_027531815.1. NCBI lineage: Bacteria > Pseudomonadati > Gemmatimonadota > Gemmatimonadia > Gemmatimonadales > Gemmatimonadaceae > Gemmatimonas > Gemmatimonas sp. The sequence goes on from NZ_JAPZSK010000008.1 coordinate 84,087, forward strand.
ACCGACGCGCATCTCACCGTGTGCCTCGACCAAGACCTCCTGCCGGCCAAAACGGTTCTCGATCTGCGCGACGACCTGTCGACGATTCAGCGGATGCTCGTGGCGCTGAAGGCCAGTCTACCGGCCAAGTAAGCCGCCCCCCGCCCCAGACTGCCGCAAAGCCCCCGACCCAGACTGCCGCCCCCAGACGCCGAGCGAAGCAACGGCCAGACCGGAGCCCACCCCCAGACTGCCGTAAAGACCCTGACCCGACGGAGACCACGACTGGAGGAAGACCCCGACCGTGGTGGCAGTACCCAGACTGCAGTGGATGTACCCCGACCGCAGTGGCAGTGCCCAGACCCACCCCCGACTCAGACCCCGTCGTCGTCCGTGTGCGAGTCGTCGGCGGGGTCGCTGTCGTCGCTGTCGTCGCTGTCGTGCGGCTCGTCGCCCGCCTTGCGCCGTTCTTCTGCCGCGCGCAGTCGGCGGCCGCCGCGCCGTCCCCGGCGCCGCTTGCGCTTCGGCGCGCCCTCGGTCGCCGCCGAGTCCACCGCTGCTGCCTCCATCGGCGTCTCAACCGCCACCTCCGCCTCCACCTCCGCCTCCACCTCCACCTCCACCTCCACCTCCGCCTCCCCCTCCACCGCCTGCGCTACCGTAAACGCCTCGAACTCCATCGTGTCGAGCATCGACATCGACTGCGGTTCGAGTTCCGCCACCGCCACCACCGTCTCCACCGCATACTCCGCGGTCGACGACTCCAGCGTCCGCTCCTCCGCGCCGCCGCCGTGCTCGGCGCCTCCCATCTCCGCCTTGAGCTCTGCCAGCGCCACGACCCGCGTGTCCCCGTCGACCGTGCGCAGCGTGACCCGCTCGTTGAAGATGTCGCAGGCCACCACTTTTTCTTCGCCGCGCGTGGTGACGAGGATCTTCCCCTCCTTGGGGAAGCGCCGGCGACTCTGCACATAGAACTCGTGCTCGTAGCGCAGGCAGCACATGAGCCGTCCGCACGCGCCGGAGATCTGCTGCGGGTTGAGCGACAGCTTCTGGTCCTTGGCAACGCCGAGGTTGACCGGGCGCAGATCGGGCAGCCAGCTTGCCGAGCAGTACTCGCGGCCACAGCGCCCAACACCGCCCAGACGCTTCGCCTCGTCACGGACGCCGATCTGCTTGAGTTCGATGCGCGACTTGAAGAGCGCGGCCAGGTCGCGCACGAGCCCGCGAAAGTCGACCCGTCGGTCGGCCGTGAAGTAGAGGGTGAGCTTGCGGCGATCCCACTGCCACTCGGCGTCCGTCAGCTTCATCACCAGGCCGTTGGCCTTGACCCGCTCCATCGATGTGCGGCGCGCGCGTTCGTTCTCGGCCGTCAGCTCGCGGTCGAGGCGTTCATCGTCGGCCGTGGCCAGGCGCAGCGCCTGGCGTGGCGGCGGGGCCGTGCCGCAGCCGTGCGCGCACCCCTTGCAGCGCACCTCGGCGAGTTCACCCGTGGCATGCACCCGGCCGAAATCTTCACCGCGGTCGGCTTCCACGATGACGCCGGCGCGCAGCGGGGGCGGCGCGTCGCCGTCCCACGAGAAGAATTCCTTCCGGTTGCCCCGGAACGCGACCTCGATGAGATGCCCCACGCCGCGCCCTGCCTACTCGGTGAACTGGCCCATGCGCAGGAACTTCTCGCGACGGCGGCGCACGAGCTTGTCCGGCTTGAGCCGGCGCAGCTCCTCGATGTTGCGAACGAGCGCATCGCGCAGCGACTTCGCCGTGGTCGTGTGATCGGAGTGCGCGCCGCCGGCCGGTTCCTTCACCACTTCGTCGATGATGCGCAGTTCGAGCAGGTCGGTGGCGGTGATGCGCAGCGCCGACGCCGCCTTCTCGCGCATCTCGGGGCTCTTGCCGTCCTTCCACAGGATGGCCGCGCACCCTTCCACCGAAATGGTGGAGTACACCGAGTTCTCGAGCATGAGCACGCGGTCGGCCACGCCAAGCGCCAACGCGCCGCCCGACCCGCCTTCGCCAATGACGGTGGCCACGATGGGCACCTGCAGGTTGCTCATCTCGAGGAGGTTGCGCGCGATCGCCTCGCTCTGGCCGCGTTCCTCGGCGCCCAGCCCCGGCCACGCACCCGGCGTGTCGATGAAGGTGATCACCGGCACCTGGAACTTCTCCGCCAGCTTCATGAGGCGCAGCGCCTTGCGGTAGCCCTCGGGATGCGGCATGCCGAAGTTGCGCTTGAGATTCTCCTTCGTGTCGCGGCCACGTTCGTGGCCGATGACCATCACGGTCTCCCCATCGAGTCGCGCCCAGCCGGCCATGATGGCCGCGTCCTCGCGGAACAGGCGGTCGCCGTGCAGCTCGATGAAGTCGGTGAAGGCGTGCCGGATGTAGTCGGACGTGAACGGGCGGCGCGACATGCGCGCCACCTGCACCCGCTGCAGGGGCGTGAGATTCTGGTAGATCTGCACGCGCACCTCACCCAGCTTCTGCTCGAGCGGGGCGATCTCGCGTGCCACGTCGATGGACTGGTCGGCAGCGAGTCGCTTGAGCTCCTCGATCTGCTTTTCGAGTTCCGCAATGGGGCGCTCGAACTCGAGAACAGGGGCAGCAGCCATGACTATCCTGGAAAGCTCACGCGCCGCTCCTCAGCCACCGGTGCGCACGAGGCGCACCCGGTCGGCGCCAAGCAGCGCGCGAAGGTCGGAAAGAATTGCGGGGGATGCCGTGACCGTCAGCGATTTCGACCGGAAGCGGACCGCCCGCCCGTTCGCGTCGCGCCAGTGCAGCTCGAGCGGAGCCGATCCTTCGTGCGACTCCACCTTCGCGCGGACATCCTCCATGATTGCGGCGGGGAGATCGAGCCCGGGAGCCAGGTCGATCGCCACCGCCACTTCACCGCTGGCGCGCACCTCCTCGAAGCGCGTGACCCCGTCTACGATGAACGTGGCGTTTTCGACGCCCTGATCCTTCTTCGAGTAGCCGCCCTTGAGCAGGAGAGGTACGTCGGGGCGTACCCGCTCCGCAATGACCCCCCACGCCTCCGGAAAGACCAGCACCTCGGAAGATCCGGAAAAATCCTCGACTGTCAACCGGGCGAACTCGTTGCCGGAACGCTTCGCGATCTGCTTCTTGATGGCGGTGACTACCACCCCGATGGTGACCGGCTCGGGGACCCACGTGCCCAGCTGGGCCACCGTGTGCGAGGCGAAGAGTTCGCACTCCGTTCGGTATTTTTCCAGCGGGTGACCGGAGATGTAGAACCCCAGCAGCTCCTTCTCGCGCTGCAGCCGCTCACTTTCCGCCCACGGCGGGGTATTGGGCAGCGCGGGTGCCCCCGACGGCCGGTGTACCTCCTCCGCGGGGCCTCCCAGCAGATCCCCGAACAGGGAGACCTGCCCCTTCTCCGCCTCTTCCTGCTGCAGCGTGGCCTCGCTCATGGCGGCATCGAGCGCCGCCATGAGCTGCGCGCGGTGCCCCCCCAGGCCGTCGCCGGCTCCGGCGGCAATGAGCGCCTCGAACACCCGCTTGTTGAACACCCGCAGGTCCACGCGCGTGCACAGGTCGTAGAGGCTCGTGAACGGGCCCTCGGCGCGCGCCGCCAGCAGCGAATCGATGGCGCCGCGCCCTACGTTGCGGATGGCGCCCAGGCCGAAGCGGATGCGCCGGTCACCCACCACCGTAAAGCGCCACCCCGACTCGTTCACATCCGGTGCCAGCACCTCGAGCCCCATTTCGCGGGCTTCGGCAATGTACTTGATGACCTCTTCGGTCTTCCCGATGTTCGACGACAGCAGCGCCGCCATGAACTCGGCGGGATGGTGCGTCTTGAGGAAGGCCGTGTGGTACGCGACGACGGAGTACGCGACGCTGTGGCTGTTGTGAACGACAATGTCGTTCGCCACGAAGTTGTGCGTATCGGCGATCTCGAGGTCGTACGTGCGCTGTTCGCCAGCCGGTTCGATCGAGACTACCCGATCCCACAGCACGTCGTTGTCGCCCAGTCGTTCGAGCGCCGCATCACCAAAGTACTTGGCCAGGCGGTTCACCACGGCGCGGGTGAAACCGATCTTCGATGGATTCGTACCGACCGGGTAGAGATCGCGAGCGGATACGTCGGCGCCCGCTTCCACCACGCTCCACGGGGCGCCACGCCGCGTCTTTGCCGCCCGCGCGAGCGCGCGCACCGGCCCTACCGGTACCAGGTCCTTGCTCGGACCGCTCACCGCATCGAGCGGCATCGCGGCCATGGCTGCCCGCTTCGCCGGGGCCACGAGGTGGCGTCCCACGTGCGCGGCAAACGGCCGCAGGTTCTCCACCCCCGTCACGAACACCTGATACCCGACCCGCGGTCCCCCCGCGTAGCCGAACGTGACGTCGCGAAGGCGCCCCAGAATGCCCAGGCGCAACAACAGATGCTGCACCTGCTGCGCGAGCCGCTTCGACGCCGTGGCGTAGTACGTGGAGCGATCCTCGGCGTTCACGTGACCGTCGCCATCCCACATGCGACCAAGCAGCATGCCGATCTGCGCGTCGGGGAGTTCGAAGGCCGCTGCCGGAACCTCCTTGGTCGTGGCGACCTTGCCAAGCAGGTCGAGCGCACGTGCCCACTCGAAGATGCCGTTGGGCTGCGCACGGTCGAGACGCCCCGTATAGATCGACGCGGTTCCCTTGTGCGTGGTCCGTGTGCAACGGACGTTCGCAAACCGCTCGGCGGCTGCCGTGAAGTCGGCAATCGACGCCTCGTCCTGATTGTAGTAGTACACGCCGCTCGGGTGGCCGAGGTTCCCCTCGGCCAGAAGATGGCCCAGCGCTACGACCTCGTGCTCCGGCCACTCAGTACGCGCACCACCCGGCAGTGCACGTGGTACGGCGATGTGCTCGCCCACGCCGATTGCCTCGAGGTTGCGCCAGCCGTCGATCATGAGGAACGGGTGGTTCCCCGTCGCCATGATTTCGCGACCGGACTCGGTACGGAGCCGGAAGACCGGCTTCACGCCGTTGTCCATCACGTCGAGTACGCGGCCATGGCCAAGGCGCAGCGCATCCACATCACAGGTGGCGACGGCATCGAGCGTGGCGCGCCCCTCGTACACATCGGCAATACGGACGAGACGGCCCGTCGCGGCGTCGTAGATCTCCGTATCGCCAACCAGACACTTGTTGAATCCGTACCGCCCGAACGTTTCGATCTGGCTGGCCAGCTCTTCGATGATCTTCCTGTCGTAGCCCTTGGCAATCGCCTTCTCGGTGAACTTGCCCAGCTCCTTCTTGATCAGCTCCGCGTCTTTCTTGCCCACGGCCTTGCGCAACACGTCGGCTTCGGCGAGCGAAATGCCCGCCAGCACCTGGGCAATACGCATCACCTGCTCCTGATAGGTGATGACCCCGTACGTGTTGGACAGAATGGGCTCGAGCTCCGGCAGCGGATACACCGTGGGCTCTTCGCCGCGCTTGCGGCGGATGTACACGTTGTGCATGCCGGCGTCGAGCGGCCCCGGGCGCAGCAGCGCGTTGGACGCCACGAGGTCGTCGAAGCGGTCGCAGCGCATGCGCTTGAGCACGTCGGTCGCCAGCGCACTTTCGAACTGGAACACGCCCCCCGTACGGCCGGCGCGCAGCACCTGGTACGTCTTGTCGTCGGTGAAGCCACGCTCCTCGAGCGTGACCTCCACGCCCGTGCGCTGCTTCACCGCCTTGATCGTGTCGGTGATGACGGTGAGCGTGGTGAGCCCCAGGAAGTCCATCTTGAGCATGCCGGCCTTCTCCAGCGCCGTCATGTCGTACTGCGTCACGATCACGCGCTCGTCGCCATCCCCCCCCGAGCCCTTGGTCGACTGCGTGCAGATGGGCACGAACTCGTCCAGCGGGCCCGGCGCAATGACCACCCCGGCGGCGTGCACCCCCGTGTGACGGGACAACCCTTCCAGCTTCACCGCAAAGTCGAGCAGCTGCCGGTAGCGCTCATCGGTCTGGTAGAACTGCTTGACCTCCGGCACCTGCTCGATGGCTTCCGCCACCGTGAGCGAGTTGTTGGGGGCGTTCGGAATGAGCTTCGCCAGCGCATCGGTTTCGGCCGGCGTGAACCCCAGCGTGCGCCCCACATCCTTCACCGCGGCGCGTGACTTCATCGTGCCGAAGGTCACGATCTGCCCCACGCTGTCCTTGCCGTACTTCTGCCGCACGTAGTCGATCACTTCGCCGCGCCGCTCGAAGCAGAAGTCGACGTCCACGTCGGGCATGCTCACGCGCTCCGGATTCAGGAAGCGCTCGAAGAGCAGGTCGAACTCCAGTGGGCAGACATCGGTGATCTTCGTGGCGTATGCCACCAGCGATCCAGCCGCGGAGCCGCGCCCCGGACCCACCGGAATGCCGCGGTCACGCGCCGCCTTGATGAAGTCGGCGGTGATGAGGAAGTAGCCCGCGTAGCCGGTCTTGGTAATGACCCCCAGCTCGTAGTCGAGGCGTTCCTGCACCTCGGCCGGCAACGGATCGCCGTAGCGGACCTTGGCACCGTCGGTGGCGAGCTGCACCAGCAGGTCGTTTTCCGTCGCCACACCGTCCGGCAGCGGAAAGTTCGGCACGTAGTACTTCTTCGCGAACTGCACATCCACCGCGTCGGCAATGGCGAGCGTGTTCGTGAGCACATCCTCACGACCGGGGAAGAACGGACGCACTTCGTCGGCACTCTTGAAGTAGAGGCCGTCGTCGTACTTCATGCGGTCCTTGTCGTTCCGGTCCTTCCCCAGACCGATGCACAGCAGCACGTCGTGCGCGTCGTGATCCTCGTGCTTGAGGAAGTGCGCGTCGTTGGTGGCCACCACCGGCAGGCCAAGGTCGTCGGCCAGGCTCAGCACCTTGGCGTTGAGCCGGCTCTGCCCCTCGCTCGTGTGCGCCTGCACTTCCAGGTAGTAGCGCCCCTGGAACAGCTCGGCGTACCAGGCGGCGGCCTCCCGCGCCTCGTCCAGGCGGTCGTCCAGCAGGTGCCCCGCCACCTCCCCCGCCATGCAGGCCGAGGTCACGATGAGCCCCTCGGAATACTGCGCGAGCAGTTCCCGGTCGATGCGCGGCTTGGTGTAGAACCCCTCGGTGTAGCCCAGCGACGTGACCTTCGTGAGGTTCTTGTACCCCTGCAGGTCGCGCGCGAGCAGCACCAGGTGGTAGTAGGGCTTCACGCCAGGCGCCGGCCGGCCGCGCGTGCGCCGGTCCCCCGGGGCCACATACGCTTCCATGCCCAGAATGGGCTTCACCCCGGCCTTCTTCGCCTTCTCCTGGAACTCCCAGGCGGCATGCATGTTACCGTGATCGGTGATCGCCAGCGCCGGCATTTCGTACTGCTGGGCGCGCGTGATCAGATCGTCGATACGATTCGCCCCGTCGAGCAGCGAATATTCGGAGTGGCAGTGCAGGTGAACGAACGACATGACCGGGAATGATACCTCACCCAGCTGAACCGCGGCAGCACTTGCGCCGGTACCTTGGCACGCAGTGGCGCCGCCTCCTCAAGATCACCGGCACCGCCAGTGCGACGCTCGCCGTGGCGTTCCTCGGGCTTACGCCCATGGGCTGCTACCTCTCGCGTGCGGCGTACGAAGAAGCCCGCATACTGGCGCGTCGTCAGCCCATTCCCCGCCTCGTGGCGCGCGAGTCCACGGAACCGGCGCTGCGCGCCAAGCTGGCCCTCGTGCTCGAAGCCCGGCAGTTCGCGGTCGATTCGCTGCGCCTCAAGGCGGAGGAAAGCTTCACCACCTTCTCGCAGCTCGATCGGGACACGCTCGTGCTCGTGGTCTCCGCGGCGTACCCCGACCGTCTCGAGCGCAAGAGCTGGTGGTTTCCCGTGGTGGGGCGGTTTCCCTACAAGGGGTTCTTCGATTTCACGGAGGCACGGAGAACGGCGGAGGCACTGAGTGCCGAGGGGTACGATGTCACGGTGGGTCCCGCCAGCGCCTTCAGCACGCTCGGGTGGTTCAACGACCCGCTGGTGAGCACCACGGTGAAGGCGGACAGCGTGACGCTGGTGAACACGGTGCTGCATGAACTGCTGCACACCACCTTCTTCGCCAAGGGGCAGGTGAGCTTCAACGAAAGCTTCGCCACCTTCGTGGGGGGGCGCGGCGCCGAGCACTTCTTTCGGGCCCGGGGGGACAGCGCCCTGCTGCGCCGGGCGCAGGACGACTGGCACGATGATCTGCTGCTGGGCGCCTTCTGGGAGCGCACGGCGAAGGAGATCGACAGCGTCTTCGCCACGCTCCCCGATTCCGCGCGGACGCCGCGCATTGCGGCGCGTGACACGGTGTACACGCGCGCCCGGCGTCGCCTCGTCGACTCCGTGGGGCCGCAGCTCCGCACCTATCCCGCCGGCTGGGTGGAGCGGGTGCCGCTCAACAACGCCGTGCTTATGTCCCGGCGCGTGTACGCCGAGCGCCTCGACCGGTTCGATTCGGTCTACACCGCGAGCGGTGGCAACATTCGCGAGGCGATCCGACGGGTGATTGCGGCGCACCGGGATTCGGTGCGCACTACGGAGAAAACGAGAAAAGCGGGGAACTGATACTGGGAGAAAGTGAGAAAGAGAGAAAAGGAGAACCCTCACCTGATCGTTTGAGACGATCGTCAAGCAAGTCTCCTCGTTTTCTCCTTTTCCCCGGTTCTCCCAATTTCAGTTCCTCCCTCTCGCCCCTTCCCCAAAGGTGGGCTGCTACTTGGACGCTTCGGGCAGCAGCACGAACCGCGCCCGATTCTCCTCACTGAGAAACTTCCGCGCCGCCGCACTCAGCGCCTCGGCGCTGAGGCCGTTGACGAGCGTCAGGTAATCGCCCAGCGTGTCCAGTGCATCGCCGTGCTCCACGCGCGTGCGGATGGTGTTCAGCCAGTAGCCGTTCTGCTTCTGCTGCACCTCGAACTCGCGCCGCTGCTGCTCCTTCACACGCTCCACCTCGGCGGCGGTGGGCGGGGTACTGCGCAACGTGGCCAGTTCGTTGCGTACGGCGGCAAACATGGTGTCGGCCTGCGCCGGGGCGGAGCCGTACTGAATGGCCACCTGCCACTCCTGCCGAATGCGGCGGGAGAAGGCGGTGTTCACACTCACCGAGTACGTGCCGCCCAGCGCCTCACGCAGCCGGTCGAGCAGCCGCATCTGCAGCAGCTCGCCCAGCGAGGAGAGCGCGTACGCATCCGCGCGCGTCCAGGGCGCCGCACCGGCCAGCAGCACGACACTCTGGCTCTGGGGGGCAATGCCCTTGCGAACGGCCTTGTCGATCACGCCGCTGAACTGCCGAGGGCCCGCATCACGCGGAGCTTCCCGGCGACTGCCGCCCGGCAGCGACCCCAGCCACTGCTCGGCCAGCGGCCTGAGCGCTTCGGGCGTCACGTTGCCCACGAAGAGGAAGGTGAAGTCGCCCGCATCCGCGAAGCGGTCCTGGTAGATGCGCAGCAGCTCCGGCAACGCGAGCTCCTGCAGCATGCCGGCGGACAGCGGTCGGGCGCGTGGATGCCCCATCGCCAACGTCTGCTGGATCGTGTCCCCGAACACGGCCGCCGGATTGGCGTCCTTGTTTTTCAGGAACTGCTCGAATTGCTGCAGCTGGGCGGCAAACACCGTGCTGTCGGCACGGGGGGCCGTGAACCGCAGGTACAGCAGCTGCAGGAGCGTCTCGAGATCCTTGGGGCTGGCCGCGCCCGACATCCCTTCGCTGAGGTCCGCAATGCTCGGCTGCGCAGTGGCCACCTTGCCCGTGAGCTTCTTGCGCAGGTCGATGGCGGAGAACTGGCCAACACCGCCCGCGGCAATGATGGCCGGGGCAAGGGAGGTCTTGAAGGCATCGGCATCATCCACGAGACTCGCGCCGCCGGGGCTGAACGCCGACAGCAGAATCTGGTCGGCGTTGAAGTCGGTGGGCTTGATGAGCACGCGCACGCCATTGGAGAGCGTCCACTCCGTAATGCCGGGCCCCGGGATGAGTCGCTCACTCACTACGCGTCCCGGCGTGGGCATGGCGGCCACCAGCGCCCCTTCGGCAACGCGCTCGGTCCACGGGGCAATGTTGGCCGCCACCACCGCGCCGAACGCCGCGCGGATCTCGGTTTCGGTGGGCACGGCGAGCCCGGGCTTGTCGGGCACACTCACCGTCACCACGCGATTGGCGGCGCCGGCGCGCAACGCCGACACCGCGTTCACCTCGTCCAGCGTGATGGCGGGAATAAGGCGCTGCACGGCCCGGTACTCGAAGGCAATGCCGGGCGCTCCTTCGCCCGTGAGGAAGTGGTTCACATACTCGTCCACGAACGCGTCGCTCGACGACTTGTCGCGCTCGGCGAATGCCCGCTCGTAGGCGCGCAGCATGCTCGTGCGGGCCCGCTCCAGTTCGGGCGCGAGGAACCCATGGCGCTGCACCCGCTCGGCTTCGGTGAGCACCGCCTGCAGGGTTTCCACGAGGCGCCCTTCCTTGGCACCCGCGTCGAGCGACACGATTTCGCTGCCGCGCACGAACGCCCCGCTCCCCGCGCCGGCGCCGGTGAACGGCGATTCCGGCTTGAGCGCCAGCTCCTGCAGGCGCTGGTTGAGCATGCCGTTGTACAACTGCTCCACCAGGTCGCGCCGCAGGTCGCCCACCGTGCGCGTCGCCTGGGGCGGGCGCTTCCACAGCACACTCACGCTCGAGGTGGTGAGTTCGGCGTCGGCGGCAATGGTCACGAGCGTACTGTCGTGTGCGGGCACGGATGCCTGCTCACGCACGCGCGCCCCGGTTCGCCGCGGAATGGGGCCGAAGGTCTGGCGAATGAGCCGCTCCACCCGTGTCGGTTCCGCATCGCCCACCGCCACCACGGCCATGAGGTCAGGGCGATACCAATCGCGCCAAAACCGCTTGAGCGGCCCCGGGTTGGCGCCCTCCAGGATGTCCGGCTTGCCAATGGGCAGGCGCTCGGCGTAGCGCGAGCCGCGGAAGATCACGGGGAACTGCTTGTCGCGCAGCCGCTCCCCCGCGCCAAGGCCATCGCGCCATTCCGACAGCACCACGCCGCGCTCGGCCACCACGTCGCTGCTGTCGAAGCGGATGCCGTTGGCCACATCGCCGAGGAAGCGGAAGCTCTTCTCCAGGATGCCGGCGCTGTCGGTGGGTACAGGGAGGATGTAAACCGTTTCGTCGAAGTTGGTGTACGCGTTGAGGTCGGCGCCGAAGCGTACGCCAATGCCTTCGAGGTACGTCACGATGTCGTTCTTCGCGAAGTTGGTCGTCCCGTTGAACGCCATGTGCTCCACGAAGTGCGCGAGACCGCGCTGGTCATCGTCCTCGAGAATGGAGCCGGCATTCACGACCAGCCGCAGCTCGGCGCGTTTCTCGGGCTTGGCATTGTGACGGATGTAGTAGCGGAGGCCATTGGAGAGGACGCCGACCGTCACCGCAGGGTCGAGGGGCAGGGGCGCGGCCAACGCAAAGCTGTCGGCGGCGGCAGACGCCCGGGCGGTCCTGGTCGTGGTCTGCGCCGGCAACGGAGCCGCGCCGAGGGCGAGCGAGATCAGCGCCGCGGCGCGGCGCAACGAACGGGTCGCGAACATGCGGATGGGGAGACGGGAATAGACGACGAACGTTGGAAAGGTACCCGCTGACGGGTCGGGGTCGGGGTCGGGGTACACAACGCCGACCCCCCCCACCCCCCCACCCCCCGCCGCGCTCCCCAGCCCCCGCCCCCCCAACGCCCAGCGCAGCGTCGGCCAGACCCGAGCCCCGACCCAGACAGGAGGCGTCGTGGTCAGGGTCGAGGCCACGGCTATCTGTCGGGGCACACCACGCCGACCCCCGCCCCCCCGAACCGCCCCCCCAACGCCCAGCGCAGCGTCGGCCAGACCCCAGCCCCGACCCATACACGAGGCGGCGGGGTCAGGGTCGAGGCCAGGGGCTACCTGTCGGGGCACACCACGCCAACCCACCCCCCCCCCCCCCCCCAACCCCCCCCCCCCAACCCCCCCCCCCCCGCGGCCCCAACCCCGCCCCCACCAAAACAAGAGGCGGCCGGGGGAGGGGCGACGCCACCCCAAAAATTACGGGCCCACCACCCCCAACAAACCCCCCCCCCACCCCCCCTCAGTTCCGACAAAGGCCCTGGGATGGTAGGGCATTACCCTGGCCCGTACCCTTCACGTTGGGGCGGGGTTATGGTTGTGGGCAGGGGCTACCTGTCGGGGCACACCACGCCAACCCACGCCCCCC